>JAITGJ010000170.1 GCA_031280705.1 Spirochaetaceae bacterium | reverse complement strand
CGGCATATCGCCATTGCCACCGTCAACGCTATTGATATAATACTTTCTTACAATTTTAAGCATATCAACAAACTAAAAACCAAAACCATGATTCCCGCAATCAACCGGATTGAGGGTTATCAGAATATAACTATAGCGCAGAGCGAGGAGCTTATTGACCTATGAACATCTATACCGATATAGAAGACGAAGTTGACGCTATCCGTGATACAATCTATGACGAAATCAAAGATATGTCCGCCGCCGAAGAACTCGCGTATTTTAACGCCGCCGCCGAAGAAGCGCGGACAAAATACCATATCCGCGTCATCCCTGCTATCCCGGGGGCAAAAAAACCATGATTGACACCGTTTTCTAATGCGCTACCCCATGCGGGTGTTCCACCCCCGCATTTGCGTGCAGGGCTCCCGCGCTGTCCCCTTCCCGCTAAGCCCCCCGGTTAAATCCGCATGGATGCGTGCCCAAAAGCCTGCGGCTTTTGGGCTTGGGTTTTGCCATAGGCAAAACCCCGCATTTCCCGCTAAGCCCCTTGTATCTTTTCCCCGCACCCGTGATAATCGCTTTACATGAACAAGTTTATTTTTGTCTCAGGCGGCGTGTGTTCCAGCCTTGGGAAAGGCGTGGCCGCCTCCTCTCTGGGCGCGCTGCTTGAAGGGCGCGGGCTTAATGTGCGTATGGTCAAGTGCGATCCCTATATCAATGTTGACGCCGGAACCATGAGTCCCTATCAGCATGGCGAAGTGTACGTTACCGATGACGGGGCGGAAACCGACCTGGATCTGGGGAATTATGCCCGCTTTACGTCGGGGCCGCTTTCAATGGCCAATTCGATCACCACCGGGCAGGTGTACCGTTCGGTGATCCAGAAGGAGCGGGAGGGGCGCTATCTGGGACGCTGCGTACAGGTGATCCCCCACATCACCGATGAGATCAAGAGCCGCATCAAGGCGGTGGCGCGGGAAGACGGCGATACCGATGTAGTGATTGTCGAAATCGGCGGCACCGTGGGGGACATTGAGTCGATTCCCTTTCTGGAAACGGCGCGGCAGATGATCCGCGAGGAAGGGCGGCTCAACGCCATATCGGTACACCTTACCCTGATTCCCGAAGTAGCCGGGGGCGAACTCAAAACCAAGCCCACCCAGCATTCGGTAAAGGCCATGCAGGAGCAGGGCATCCAGCCGGACATTCTGATCTGCCGCGCCCCCGTGATGCTTGACGAGGCAACCTGCCGCAAAATCGCGCTGTTTACCAATATGGAAAATGATTCGGTTTTTACTTCCTATGATATTAATACCACCATATACGAAGTGCCCCTGATCTTTTTTGAACAGAAACTGGATCAGATTGTGCTGAAAAAACTGGGCGTCGAAAGCCGTCACGCAAATCTCAAGCCCTGGTACACGATGATGGACAAATTCGCCGCGCGGCGGGGCCGGGTACGGATCGGCATTGTGGGAAAGTACATGGATCTGCACGATTCCTACAAGTCCGTATACGAGGCGCTGTTTCACGCGGGGCTTGAAACCGGCGTGGAAGTGGAACTGGTCAAGATCGATTCCGCCCGCGTTGAGGAAGCCGATGACGCCGCCGGTGTGCTGGGCCCCCAGGGCGAGGGCGTTGACGGCGTACTCGTACCCGGCGGCTTTGGCGAACGGGGCATCAACGGTATGGTGCGCGCGGCGGCCTGGGCGCGGGAGAACGGCATTCCCTATTTTGGGATATGTCTGGGAATGCAGATCATGGTGATTGAGTGGGGGCGCTCGGTACTGGGATGGGAAGACGCGAATTCCACGGAATTCAAGCAGGATACAAAGCACCCGGTGATCAGCCTCCTTGAAGAACAGGTGGATGTAAAAAACTACGGCGGCACCATGCGGCTTGGGAAAAGCGAAACCGTGGCCGAACCGGGGAGCCGCATCATGGCGGCCTATGGCGAAAAAAACATATTTGAGCGGCACCGGCACCGGTACGAATTTTCCAACAATTACCGGAAAGAAATGACCGATTCGGGACTTTCCCTTACGGCCTTTACGGCGGACCGGAGCCTTGTCGAATGTGTGGAGTGGCCCGGTCATCCGTGGGGGCTGGGCGTGCAGTTCCATCCGGAATTCAAGTCCAAACCGACCGCCGCGTCCCCCCTCTTCCGGGACTTTATCGCCGCCGTCCGCGACCGCAGGGCGTAACGCAAAACGCGGCGGGTTTTGCACCGCCCGTTCATTCATGGCCGCCGCTTCCGCGTCCTGGACAAACCGCGCCGCCGAAGCGTGCTCCACCGCCCGCGTCCCGTCCCCCCGCTCCCGGTACCGGAACACCGCCGCCTTCTCCGTAAACCCGTGCTTGTCCCGCCGCCCCAGCGCCGCGCTTCCGCCGCGTTCCGCGCCCCCGTCTCCCGCTCCGCCCAGCGCCGCAGATCGCCCGCGCAATTATTCGCCCGCGCGCGATTGTATCTTTTTTATTTACCTGTTATACTGTTTTCAACAGAGGAACTGTCTTAAATCACGGCGCCGGCGTTGTTGACACGGCTCCGGTATTTCCGGCAGATCCGCTACATTCTCATACGGTACGCAAACCTTGGGGGAGGGGCGAGATGCGGATCAGGGGAAAAATATCGCGCGCGGGGCGTCTTTTGTGGGGCCTTGCGGCGCTGGGTGTTTTTTGCGGCTGCTCATTTGAGTACGGTGAGCTTATCGGCGGGGACACGGGTCCCGACATCATCATGCGTGATGTGGAATATGTGCGGGTGCGCGGCGGGAATCCGCAGGTGCGCTTTCGGGCGGAAGAGGCTGAACGCTGGGAAAAACAGCAAACCATGAACCTTAACGAGTTTTCCTTTGAACAGTTTGAACATCCGGGAGAAGAAGTCGGCGCCCGCGGCATTGCGGGAAACGCCTATGTGGAACTTGAAACCGGGAATATCGACATGACCGGCGGGGTCCGCCTGGAAGTTGAGTCGGAGGATTTTATCATAGAAACCGCAACGCTTTCCTGGGACGACAGCAGCCGCCGGCTTTCCGCCGGGGAAAAAGAAATTGTTGACATACAGCGTACGGATGGTACTTTTTTCCAGGGCCGGGGTTTTTCCGCTGATGTTCGCAAACGCACCTGGAATTTTTCCGGTAATGTGGAAGGGTCCTATGTGCACGAGGACACGGAAGACGACGCCGAAGCGGAACAGCCGGATGGCGACACGGAAACGGACGATGCCGCTGACGGGGCCGGTGATGAAACGTAGCGCTTTTTGTGCGCGCGCCGCGGGGCGGTGTATCGCGTTTGCCGCGCTGTTTTTTGCCGCGCCGCTGCTGCCACTCCGCGCGGACGTGTTCAGTTTCCGGGCGGACAGTATGGCCGGTGGCCGGGCTTCGGGACGGGAAATCACCATTTTGCAGGGAAATGCCGAAGTCCGCTCAGACACTATTTTACTGCGGGCGGACCGCATCGAAATTCAGGGGACGGACAATCAGTTTATTGACTGCATCGGGCATGTGTCGGGCATTGAGGAAGAAAAGGAAATTATTTTCCAGACCGACCGGCTTCGCTATGACCGGCGGCTCAAAATCGCCCGGCTTGAGGGCGATTCGTCCCTTGAGGATAAGCGGAACCAAATTGTCGTCCGGGGCCGTTACATTGAATACGACGACCGGGAAGAAATTACCATCTTCCAAATCGCCGTCCGGCTCTTCAAGGACGATATGGTGTGCCGCTCGGACTACGCCGTGTACCGCCGCCGCGAAAAACTGCTGGAACTGTCGGGGTTTCCCGTGGTATATAAAAAAAGCGATGAATTCCGCGCCGACCGCATCCGGGTGGATTTGGACAGCGATGATGTATTCATGGAAGGGGCGGTAACCGGCTCCATACAGGATTAGTTGTGGAAGAAGAACAGTTTGGCAGCTATGCGCTCTCCATTACCAATCTGCACAAACGGTTTGGGCGGAAAGAAGTGGTGCGGGGGGTGAATTTCACCACCGTAAACGGCTCCGTCGCCGGGCTTTTGGGACCCAATGGCGCGGGAAAAACAACGATCTTTTACATGATTGTCGGGTTTTACCGCCCCACCCAGGGAAAGGTAATGCTTAACAATATGAACATTACCGCGAAACCCATGTTTCGCCGCGCCCAGGCGGGCATTGCCTATCTCCCCCAGGAAGCCTCGATTTTCCGGAAACTCACGGTGGAGCAAAACCTGATGTCCATTCTGGAAAGCCGCCGGGATCTGAACAAAATACAAAAACGCTCCCTTATGGAAGTTCTGCTTGAGGAATTCGGCATTACCCGGATACGCAAACAGTACGGCTTTACCCTTTCCGGCGGAGAACGGCGGCGTACCGAAATCGCCCGCGCCCTGGCCACGGACCCGAAATTCCTGCTCCTTGACGAACCGTTTGCCGGCATCGATCCCATCGCGGTTTTTGAAATTAAACAGATTATCCGCCGTCTCGCGGCGCAGGGAATCGGCATTATCATTACCGATCACAATGTGCGGGACACGCTGGAAATTACCACGGAAGCGTTTATCATTGCCGAAGGGGAAATTGTCGCCAACGGGGACCGCGAGGAAATTCTGGCCAACGAGATGGTGCGGGAAGTTTACCTGGGCAGCGAATTCAAGATGTAACGCGGCCGTGAGCCATCACGCGGTTTCTCCAAAGGAGCGGACATGACGCTTAAAAAATTCCTTCCGTCCGGCATTGTTTTTTTCGCGCTGCTTTCCCTGGGCGCCTTTACCGGCTCGTTCCGGCTCCTCCGCCAGATGTACGCGCTTTCCCGCGAAAGCGGCGGCGCGGAACAGCCCGCGCGGGCCTGGAATTTCGCCCTTTTTTTGCCGGATTACCGCAGCCCCTTTTTTCTGGACATTATTCAGGGCGCGCAAAAAGCCGCGGAAGAACTTAACGCGGACCTCTCCATTCACTCCGTCGACCCGGCAAAAAAAGAACTGGAAATGGCCGTGTGGTCCGGCTTTGACGGCGTAATCGTGTGTCCCTATTTTGAGGAATCGCTCGCGCGGAAACAGCTTGAAAAACTCCGGGAGTATCATATACCCGTGGTGCTGATCAACCTGAACCTTGCGGGCGGCTCCCCCTGGCCCTATGTGGGCACCAGTAATTACGAGATCGGGCGGAGCGTCGGTACGGCTGCCGCCCAGGCAAGCCCGGGCACGGTACGCCCCGCCGTGGTGTACAGCGACAAGGCGCCGGGCATTGACAGCGGGCGCGGGCGGCTGGAACAGGGAATCGCGTCTGTGCTGGGGGACCGTCTCGCCGCGCCGGTTCTGCCGCTCAGAACGGACCTCAATCCGCTGGACGTGGAGGACACCCTTCGCCGCTTTTTTGCTTCCCGCGCGGGCGCGGAAGAAGCGGCCGTTAACACCCTGGTTTTTACCAATACAACGGATACCGCGGCTGCCGCTGAAACCCTCGCGCTCCTTAACGGGACGGATGGAGCGGGTCCGGTTACGGTTATCGGTTTTGGATCCGCGCCGGGAATCGAGGACGCCATACGGCGGGGCGTTCTTGTCTGCACGATTGTAACCAACCCGGTCCAGATAGGCGGCGAGGCGCTGCGATCCCTTGAGGCGCTCCGCCGCACCGGCTATACTTCCATGTCGATTAACACCCAAATCTCAATTATTGACGCCGCGTCTTTTACGCGGTAGGCCGTTATGCAGGGAATCGTACAAACGCTTTTCCGCCGGAGCCGCTCCTTCCGCCTGCGGATGCTCCTCTCCATCGCGGGTATTTTTTTTCTCCTGGTTTTGTCCGCGTGGTATATTCTTTTTTCGGGAAGGCATCTGCAGTCAGTTGCCGCGCAGAGTTTTGAACGGGAGCGTTTTTTCAAAATAGCGCAGGCGGATTTGGACGCGATCCACCTGAGCTTTGAGCATTACCTTGCCGCGCCCACGCCCGCCGCGCGCGAAGAAATACAGGACGCGGCGGTTTTATTCCGGGGGAACTTCCCCCCCCCCCCGCGCATATACGCACATAAATGGATTGCCGGGCCGCGCGTCAGCGAATGAACGGCACATCTTCTCCCTGATATTTTCCTGGCTTACCCTGATGGATCGCGCGCTGGCGGAAAAGGACGCGGGAAATACCGCCTATACCGGCACCTTTGAAGAAATGCGGCAGCTTCTTTCGTATATCAAGAGCGAACTTGACGTGATTTATGTCGAGCGGTTCCACGGCCAGGTGGAGCATTTTGAGCGGTTCGTTACCTTGTCCGGACGGCTCCAGGTCTGGAACCTGCTGTTTATCATCAGTATTTCACTGTGCGCGATTCTTCTGTTTCTCCATTCGATTAACCGGGTTACCGCCCCGCTTGAGCGGCTTTCCCGCATGGCCACAGAACTGTCGGCGGGGCACTTCGACATCGCGGATATCGAAACCGGCTCCGTAGAGGAAATAAACCGGGTCGTGGAAGCCTTCAACCGGATGAAGCGTGAAATCCGCCGCTTTATCGAGGAAGCCCGGCGCGAGGAAACGATTCACGGGGAATATTTACAGGAAAAGATGCGGAACATAAAAATGGAAAACCTGATCCGCCACATGGAAATCTACACGCTCCAGGCGCAGCTTAATCCCCACTTTCTGTTCAACTCGCTCAATACGGGCATGCAGCTTGCCATTGTGGAAGGCGCGGACCGGACCTGTGAATTTATGGAAAGCATGGCGAAATTTTTCCGGCACGCCACCCGCAGCAAAGAGATCATTGTTCCCCTGGGCTACGAAATCGAAGGGCTGGGGTACTATTTTGACATACTCAGGGTACGTTTTTTCAGGAACATTGATCTTTCGCTGGATTATGACGGGGCCCTTTTGGACGCGGTAAAGGTGCCGGTATCGCTGATCCAGCCGCTGGTGGAAAACTGTGTGGTTCACGCCTTCAAGGCCCGCTCGGCCCTGCTCGCGGCGCTCCCCGCAGGGCTTGACGTTATGCGGCCCCGCATCGCGGTGCGGGTGGAGCAAGAGGGGCCGCGCCTGGTTATTTCCGTGCGGGATAACGGCTGCGGCATGGCGGAAGCAAAGCGGCGGGAACTGCTGCGGCCCCTTTCGGCGGACGAACTGTCCCTGTCCCGCGCCATGGGCCTTGAAAGCATCATTCAACGGCTGTACTTTTTTTACCCCGGCGACCCGGACATTATCAGCATCGAGTCGGAAGAGGGCGAAGGAACCAATGTCATTATCCGTATCGAAATGGAGAGGGAACCATGTACCGTGTCCTCCTGGTAGAAGACGAAGAACCCGTTCTTGACAGTTATGAATTCATGCTTAAAAGCACCGAAGACTTTTCCTCCGCCGGGAAGGCCCGCACGGGCTACGAGGCGATCCGCATGATTTACGAACTGGAACCGGACCTGGTGTTTATGGATATTAACATTCCCGGCGTTGACGGGCTGGCCGTCATTGCCGAAGTGCACGATAAATTCCCCGCCATGGATTTTGTTATTTCCACGGCCTATGAACGGTTCGATCTGGCCCTCAAGGCGATACCGCTGGGCGTCTTTGCGTATCTGGTAAAACCCGTTACCAAAAAAACATTTTTTGAAACGCTCGCCAAATTCCGCGGCCACTACGCCGCCCGCCTGAGAAACGCGGCCATCCTGAGCGCCGCCGGGAACGGCGCCGCTGTTCCCGGCGATGGAGCGGATGAGTATATTTCCGGGCACGGCGGCTACGCCCCCGCGCATTCGGGCGTGGGAGCCCGGTCCATGCCTCCCGCCGAGCGGCAGTTTTTACGGAAAATTATCCGGGAGGCCGTTACGGAAGAAGCGTGGGAAGCATACCGCCGGAATTTTAACCTTCCTTCGGACCGGGGCCTCATCTGCGTTCTGGAAACAGGATACGAGGACGCGGAAATCGGCGGCGCGGCCATCGCGGAAAAACTGTCGTTCCGGTACTTCTGCATCCACGACACCCTGCTTTCCCGGGACATTTTCTTTATTTCAGGCGACAGCGGCCGCGACGCTTTTGAAAAACAGTTTGTAAAAATTCTGGGCGAAACCGCCCCGGCCCAGGCACTGCGCCACTACGGCATCGGGGGCCTGTTCCGGGGGCCGGAACTGTACCGTTCCGCCGCGGAGGCCCAGAGCCGGCTTGAAGAAAAGCAGAGCCGCACCGGGGTGATGCTCCGCCGCCGCAGGCTTCTTGTCCAACTGCGCCAAAAAATCGGCATTGCCGTTCCTGAAGAAGTAAAAAAACTGTTCACGCGCCTTTGGGGCGAAGTTTTCGCCGGGGACGATTTTACGGCGGCAAAGGCAAAAATGATTCCGGTGTTCATGTTTCTGATTGACGACTGTACGGGCTTTTACCGGGGCCGGTCGGAAGAACTGCCGCCCTTTGACGCGGCGGAAGAAATTATGGGCCTTGGCACTATGGCGGAATGGGAAGCGTGGGCTTCCGCCGCCTTTGACACGCTCCAGCGCCGCATCAGCCTGCGCCGTTCCGCCAATTTGCCGCTTCCCCTGATCCGCGCCGTTGAATATGTGCACGAACACTATGCCGAAGGCATCCAGCTTGGTTCCGCGGCGTCCGCGGCCCAGGTTTCCCCGGCGTATTTAAGCCGCCTTTTTACGGAACACCTTAAAACAACGTTTATTGATTACCTGACGGAACTCCGTATCGAAAACGCGGGCCGCCTCCTTCGGGAATCCCGTCTTAACATTAAAGAAATTTCCCGGGCCGTGGGCTACCAGGACCCCAATTATTTTTCCCGCCTTTTCAGAAAAATCACCGGAAGCGCCCCGCACGAATTGCGCGGCGAACCGTCAGGCGGCGCGTAAAACGACTTCCGCCCGCCGGGCCGGAACAGGGGATTTTTTTCCCGTAAAAAAATGCTAGATCTTTCCCGGAACGCCGGCGGGCCGGTATTATTCTTCACTTTTGTCAAAAAATTTTGGTTTTCAAAACCGGTTTTTCGGGGGATACTGGTCTTACCGCCTTGTTTCCGCGGCGGGCGCTTTGCCCCCGCGCAGGATTCGCGGTACAAATTTTGAGGAGGCACTGTTTATGACAGAAAAAGAAAACTTTTTGAGGGTCCTCAAGGGCGAAACTCCGGCATGGGTTCCCCGCTATACCATGGGGATGCCCGATCCCTACGCCACACATCCTATCCCCTGCGTCAGCATTGGGTATACCAACTGGGGCATGAAGCCCGACGGCAAGGGCGGCATGGTTGATATGTTCGGTGTGCCCTACACGTCCACCGAGGAAACCGGGGGCATGTTCCTGCCCACGCCGAACGTGTTTGTTCTTGACGATATTCGCAAATGGCGCGACGTGATCAAACTTCCTTCCCTTGACGGCTTTGACTGGGAAGGCGAGGCAAAGAAGGCCATGGACGCGCTCGACGCGCGGCTTAAAAACATGGGAGTAAGCCGGAACGAAGTCGCCGTCCAGCTTGGCACCCATATCGGTTATTTCCAGCACATCTGTAACTTCATGGGCTTTACCGAAGGGCTCTGCGCCCTGCTTGAGGAACAGGAAGCGGTGCATGAACTGTACGCCTATCTCGCGGACTTTTACGACAAAATTCTTGCCAACGGGATCAAGTACTTCAAGCCGGATGTAGTCGGCATCACCGATGACACCGCGACAGCGACCCATCCCTTTATGTCGAAGCAGGTCTGGCACGATGTGATCATGCCCTACCATGTCCGGCTGGGCAGGCAGGCGCAGGAAAAGGGCATCCCCGTCATGATGCACAACTGCGGGCGCTGCGAAGACTTCATTGACGACTGGATGAGCTACGGCGTCGGTTCCTGGAATCCCGCACAGGTGGTAAACGATCTGGACGGGATCAAGAAAAAACACGGCAACCGCCTGGTGCTTATCGGCTGCTGGGATTCCCAGGGTCCCGCGGGCTGGCCCGACGCGACCGAAGCCGTGGTCCGGCAGGCGGTGCGGGACTGCATCGACCGGTTTGCCCCGGGCGGCGGTTTTATGTTCTGGGGTTCCCGTTACGGCGCAAAGGACGATCAGAATTTCGAAAACCAAAAGCGCTGGATGACCGAGGAATACGAAGCCTACCGGGAACATCCCTACCGGTAACGCGTAAAACAGGCGGTAACGGGCGCGTCCGGTCTTCGCGGGGAACGCCGGAGGCCGGGAGCGCCCGGAAACCGCACTCCGAAACCACTTCGGGGTGCGATACGATGGTCCACAGACGGCGGCATCGCCAACGCTGGCGTGTCAGCGTAATTGGTACGCCAACGGTGTTGGTACGCCAACGGTGTTGGCGAGACTGCCGTTGCCGGGCAGGTCAATTCGCCGCGCCTTCCGGGGCGGCGGAGGCGGATTTTTTTCAAATCCGCCGTTTGTTCCCGTTGAAGAAATGTGGAAAAAATCTGTACACGGCGGCGTTTTGTCCGCCGCAATTCAACCTATACCGCCGGAACAAAGCGGCGGCAGGAGTCAATAATGAGCGATGCGAAAGCGGCCCCCCAGGCGAACCTGAACGAAGTAAAGACCACGCCCTATAGCTGGTTTGTGGCGATTCTGGTCGCGCTGACCTATGGGGTATCCTTCATGTCAAGAAACGTATGGTCCACGGCAATCCCCGTGGCCCATGAATCCCTCGGCATTACGATGGCCGCGGCGGGCGGACTTATGACCGCCTTCTATATCGGCTATGTAATATCAAATTTTATTACCGGCTTTATGGTAGACAAGATAGGCCCCCGTTTGACGCTGGCTCTCGCGACACTGTTGACGGGCGTCTTTACCCTGCTTATTCCGCTGGCCCCGAACTATGCGGCCATTTTCCTGTTCCGCGTCGCGGCGGGCTTTACCTCAGGGCCGCTGTTTGCCGGTGTTACCAAGTACCAGATTTCCTGGTTCAGTCCGGCCACGCGGGCAACCGCCATGGGCCTGATGATGTCGGGCGTATCCCTGGGGTCTGTCGTGGCGACATCGGTATTTGCGCCGGTGATCCAGAATAAAAGCTGGCAGCACGGATTTACCTACGCGGGTCTCACCGCCGTGGTCATCGCGGTACTGTTTTACCTCTTCGCCAAAGAGCAGGGCGCCGCGGCGGTCCGCTCCAGCAAAAAACTCTCCGCGGAAGAAAAAAAGGCGCAGTCCGCCGGACTCAAGAGCATTCTTTTCAGGCGGTCCTTTATCATTGGAACCGTAGTTTGTTTCCTTTCCATCGGCGCGAATATGGCGTACCAGACCTATATCATGATGTTCTTCACCCGCACACGGGGGCTTTCCCTCACCGTAGCCGGGGCGATTTTGGGCGGGACTTACGCAATCGGCCTCTTTTCCGGAACCCTTTCGGGCGTGGTGGCCGACCTGCTCAAGCGCAAAAAACTGGTCTGTATTATCGGCGCGATAAGTTCGGTGATACTTACTTCGCTCATCATGACCGTAAACAGCACCGCCGCGCTCACCGTGATCCTCGGCGCGCGGGTCCTCCTGGGCGCTTTTATGGGCACGCCCCTCAACGCGCTCCAGTCCGAAGCGGCGGCGGGTCCCTTTGTGGGCCGCGCGATGGGCATTTATAACGGCATCGCCCAGTCGGGATCGATCATTTTCCCGCTGATATTTGGTTTTCTGCTGGATGTTTCGGGCATGAATTTCAGGCTGCTCTTTATCGGCATCACGCTGACAATGGTCCTTATCGCCTTCCTGATCCTTTTTATGGACGAAAAGCGCCCGGCCAAAACCTAAAAAGCACGGAACGGCGTTGTCCGGAAACTTCGCCAGATTGGCGCGCCAGATTGGCGCGCCAAACTGGCGGCGTCAAAAAATCCGTAAACCGGCGTCTTGAGCCTTCCGGCCGGACCGCAAAACTCACGTCCCTCCATCAGTCTTTGGCCTATGGAAGACAGATTTCCCCACCGCGTTTATTTTCCACTTTCCGCTCATCAGGTAGATAAGCACTACGATAAGGACCCCGGCGCTGGCAACGGGCGCGCCCAGGCCGACGCCGAAAAGCCCCCAATTCATTACTACGCCGAAAAAATAACTTGTCGGCACCCGGAGCAGTACCGCGGCAAACATTCCCGTGATCAGCGTAAACAGTGTGTGGCCGCCGCCGTTCAAAAGGCCGTTGATGCAGAACACAAACGGAATTACCAGAAAGTCAAATGCAAAAGAGCGCAGGTACCGCACGCCGTCAGTAATCATGGCCGGGTCGCTTCCGAAAAGGCGCAGCACCGACGCGGGAAAAAGCTGAACGAACGCAAAAAAACTCCAGGTGATCGCCACGGCAAAAGCCGTACCGATGCGGCACGCCTGCGCGGCCCGGTCTGCCCGCCCCGCGCCGAAATTCTGCGCGCTCATGGCGCTGATGGAAGCGGTAATCGCCTGCGTGGGCATAAACGCAAAGCTGTTGAATTTTCCCGCCGCGCCCACCGCCGCCGAAGCGCTTACGCCGCCTATCATGTTGACAATGGCCGTGTTGAAAAGAAATGAAATACTGGTTACGCCGTTCTGGATGCACTGGGGCAGGCCGAAGCGAAAAATCAGCGCCGCCTGTTCACGGTAAATGCGGAACGATTGCGGCCGGAAATCAAACTGGAAATCGTTCTTTTTAAGATAGCCGATGCACAAAAACATGCTGAGCGCCTGGGAAACCACAGTGGCCAGCGCCGCGCCGAACGCGTCCCAGTGCAGTACCGCGACAAGCAGCAGGTCGAGGCCGATATTGGTGATGCACGCGGCGAGCACAAAGTAGAACGGCGCTTTCGAATTGCCCATGCCCCGCAGGATCGCCGAAAGCGCGTTATACCCAAAAATAAAAATAATTCCCGTAATGGTTACGGTAAGGTAGCGTTCGCTTTCGGCAAACGACTCCGCCGGCGTTTTGATGAGGCGGAGAATGTGCCCCTTAAAAAACAGCATCAGAACCGTGATGACGAGGGCGAGGGTCCCCAGCAGGGTGATAATTGTCGCCGTAACCCGCGCGAGCCCCTCGCGGTTCCCCGCGCCCACATACTGCCCGATCAGCATCGTGCCGCCCATGCAGAGGCCGAACACCAACTGTGTCAGAATCATCGTAAGCTGCCCGCCGATGGTTACCCCGGACATACTGTAGGTACCGCTGAAATTCCCCACAATCAGCATGTCCGCGACATTGTAGAACGACTGAATCAGGTTCGACAAAAGGATCGGCAGCGCGAAGAGCACCAGCCGGGAAAGGACATTCCCCGTCGAAAGGTTGTTCTGAATTTTTTGCATACCATAGCATGCGCACGAAAAAAGAGAAAAGTCAACGCCAAAAAACACCGCGCGTATAACGCCGGGGCATTTGGGACTCCGGCCGCGCCGGGGAGCCGCTCATACGGCCTGAGCCGGGCGGTTGCCCGGCGTGGAAATACCGGGCATACTGTAACGGTACGCCCGCAAGCGGCGCGGCGGCGGATAATCCTGTTGGTAAAGGAGCGCATTATTATGGCGGAAAGTAAATCTATTGAAGTATTGATGCGGGAGTATTTCGATAATCCCGGCAGCCGGCGGCCCGGAGTGGGAAAACTTGAGGATTACGCGCTCAAGATGGCAAAAATCCAGGGGCGCGTCCCTCCCTCCGCCGGGAAAAAAGGGATTTATGTCTTTATGGGCGATCACGGTATCGCGGAAGAAGATGTCTCCGCGTCTCCCCCGGACGCCGCGCGCACGCTGGCGCTCCAGATACTGCGGGGAGACGCCGGCCTTAACGCCGTTGCGGCGGGGGCGGCGTGGGAAATAACCGTGGTGGACGCGGGGATCTCAGGCGGACTCCCGGAAGGCGTGGAACAGAACGCGCCGAGCCGTCTTTTCCGCACGAACAGCGCGCCGGGGCGGAATTTCGTCAAAGGTCCCGCCCTCACGGACGGAGAACTTGAAGCGGCGCTTGGCAGGGGCGAAGAACTCGCAAAAGACGCGGCCGGGCGGGGGTATTACCTCACGGCGGTGGGGGAAAGCGGCGCGGGGAGCGGCGTGAGCGCCGCCGCCATGCTCATCGCGGCGGGTTTCGTCCCCGGCGATATGATCAACCGGGACGCGGACATTGACGATGCCCGGTTTTCGCGTGTCCAGCGCCTCATTACGGAAGCCGTCGCGGCGCGGAACTGCGATTTTCTTGACGGCGAAGAAATCCTCAAAAATTTCGGCTCGGCAAGCCTCGCCATGACGGCGGGCTTCCTGCTCGGCCTCGAAGACCGGGGCATCGCGTGCGTGCTTGACGGCTTTTCCATAAGCGCCGCAGCCTGGGCGGCGTTCCTCATCAACCCGCGGATCGGAAAATATCTTTTCGCCGGGCACCGTTCACGGGAGACGGGGCATCAAATCATGCTGGATCACCTTGCGCTGGAGCCGGTAATCGATCTGGCGCTCCGCTCCGGAGAGGGCGTCGGAGCGGCTATCGGCGGCGGGATTATCGAACTTGCCTGCCTCGCCTCGGGCGGCACGAAAATCCTGTAACCGGCAGGCGCGCCGTGCGGGACGGATGACGCGGCCGGCCGGTGAACGCCGTGCCTACCGCCGTATCTCGTCCAAAAATTTGCCCCGCGCGGTGGCGATGGTCCCCATCATCCGGCTGAACACTGCTGAAAAATCTTTTGGGGAGGGAAGCAAAACGTCGGCAATAATGCTGGTATTGCGGCCGCTGGAAACAAGAAATACCCGCGCAATTTTGGTGGTCCGGTTCACCTCGGAACATGCCGCGGCCGCCCGCTGCTGGTCCGCTTCCGATTCGATCCGCCAAAAATTGGGAAACAGAATTTGAAAATAGGCGGGATCGCTATCGTTCACAATGATGAAATACACCCGGCCTTCCTGCCGAAACAGGATGTCGCCGTCTTCATCAATTTCCGCCGGGAAACCTTCCGTCTCCAGGTATTTAAGATACATGGCCTGAAACTGCGCCCGGTTTTCCGTCTGCGCAAACACACGGCCCGGTAACAGCGCGCCCGCCGCCAGCAGAACGGCGGCAAAGAGCGCCGCCATTATTTTACGATCCATAATACATCCTCCCCCCGGCGCGCGCCGGAACCGGGCCGGCAGTGGTTTATTGTCCCGCAATTTTACCGCGCCGGAAAGTGGCGGAACAGTATTATTTCACATCAATCATACCACCCTGTCAAGTGCTTTTGAAAATTTCAGGCTAAAAAAACGCGAAAAATCTATTTCCCCCGAACAGGCGGCTGGCAAAAAACGCTTTTGGGAGCATGCACGGCCCGGCTTTCCGCCGAAACTTTGAATCTGCTGAAAGGGCGGCCTTTACCACGGGGCCGGGCCGAACGACGGCGTCCCTGCGGCACACCGCGCGGCGGGTGACGCCGGAGCGCATAAAGACCTGTTAGGCGCAGTAATTTTTGCTTCTCATTACTTTTTTTTGTTTTTTCTTGCCAATATTGCGTAAAATGTAACCCATTTACTCGGTTTCCCTACCTTTTCCTTCGGTAAATATGATTTACTTAACGTTCCATTTAATTTGTATTTTCCATCTTTATCCTTTTTCCCTTCCAGTATATTCCATGCCTCTTCCAATTTTTTATCCTTTCCATAGCCAAGTGTACAAAATGCCTCAACTATATTTTGTATTCCTATACGCATTACTTCAAATGGATAAAAAGTATCTATGGTTCTCCATCCTTCCCTTGCGTTAAGAATTAGCGATGATAAATTTGTACTTTTATAAAATAATTTGTGTTTCCAATAATATTGTAAAAGATTATTTTCTATTGAAGTATTTATATTCCTTTTTTTACATTCGGATAAAAATAACAAAGCGAAATTATTGCATTTTACACAACTTTTTGGCGTGATTTCATATTTAACCAATCTGTGTAAACATAAAAATCCACCATCCAATAATTGTTTGTTATATAAGTTTTCTATTATTCCAATGTTCTGTAATTCTTTTTCAAAGCCAAGCATTACAAATGCCCTAAGCTGCATAAAATTTTGACAATTATATTCAAAAGGATTTTCTTGAAAATATTTTATCACATCACTTTTTTTAATGCCAAAATCAAGCCCACTAATTCCACATTCTGCAATCGCATTATAATAATAGGTAAGCCACAAACCTTTTGTATCTTTCCAATCAAACGGTAAAATATTTTTTACCCAATCAATTACTTTTGAATTGTCTGCTTTTTCATTCAAGAGTTCAGTTTTTGTTCGATATTCTATTGCGGGATTATTGTTTTCAGCCAGCCAATCTATAATATTGATATTCAAGTTCATAAAAACCCCTTTATTATATTATTATTGATATAAACTATTTTGTCAATATGTTTTTACAGAATATTTCAAAAATTATTGCACCTAACGAAGTTGTCGAAAAAGGCTATCATTTTATTCTGAAATAAGGAATACTACCCACATGGCGAAATATAAAACGAGCGAGGCGATGGAAGGACAGGGAATGTTTCTTACGG
>JAITGJ010000155.1 GCA_031280705.1 Spirochaetaceae bacterium | reverse complement strand
GTTCTGAAACTTCAGTTTCAGAACAGCTTCCGCTTAAAAACGCGGTTTCATAAGGCTTTAGCCTGAGAAACCGCAGGACGTGTTCCGAAACCAACCGGGTTTTGGAACACGTCTAATATTCTTTCGTGCAAGAAAGCCTTGTATGTTTCCACTCATGCGCGTGCCTCCCGCTCTATCTTTTGCGGGGCATTGCCCGGAAACCGCGTCAACACGCCATCCACGGCCTATCAGACACGCCCGCTCCTTTTACAAAAATACGGGATTTTTCAATTCATCTATTAGAGTTGTTTAATAACTTCAGTTGTTAAACAACTTCCGCTAAAAAACGTAATTTCGCAGCCCCAAAGCGTAGCGCCGGGGCGAGAAATTACAGGACTTGTGAAATAACCAACCGGGTTATTGAACAAGTCTCCGCAAAATATGCCGCAAAACCATAAACGCGTTTCTTCACGGGGACAGTACCGCCAGCCCCGGTGCGACAAGTCAAACGCCCGGCCCTTCCTGCCGATCCTCTCCCCGGCCCCGGTCAAATCCGTACGGACACGGATGGCGGGCAGATGTTGGACAAAACGATTGACAGCAAGCGCATGATGTGGTACCGTTACTCAAGCGGATGAATCTTAATCGGCGACCGTCGGCACGCTGTGCCGGTGGTAAGTTCATCCGCTTTTTTATTTTCCAAGGGAACAACGCGGCAAACAGAGCGCCCGTTTCTTTTCCGGCGTCCCCGTTTCCGGGCGTTGCTTTGCAGACGTTCGCTTTGCAGACTTCTTCCGGGCTGCCGGTCCCGCCGCCCTATCGTCCGTGTTTACCGCAAAAAGACAAAACAACGCGCCGCCGCCACCGGAATGGCAGGTTTCTAAACGTGTCCTGAAAATCAAATACCGCGCCATGACGGCCCATTGGTAACCACCGGGGATTTTACCGGACGCGTTTAGCGCCCGGCATATCCCCCCTTCCCAAACGCCGTGGAACACGCCGGTGAGCGCGCCCATCAGCATTTTTCTAAAACGGGCGTTCGGACAGGTACTTGTACTCCTTCCAGGTCCGCGCGGCCTGGGACTCCGCCTTGGCAAGCAGGGCCGCGGCGTGGTCAGGGCTTGCCGCCTGGAGGCTCTTGAAGCGGACTTCTTTGTACATAAAGTCCGCAAGGCTCGTGGTGGCTTCTTTGGAGTCAAGCTGGAAGGGATTTTTCCCCTCGTCCTTGAGCCGGGGATCGTAGCGATACAGGAGCCAGAGCCCGCTTGTTACCGCCGCTTTCTGCTGATCCTGCCCTTTCGCCATATCAATACCGTGATTAATGCAGTGCGAATAGGCGATGATGATCGACGTGCCCGGCCAGCTTTCAGCCTCCCGGAACGCCTTGATCGTCTGGGACATGTTCGCGCCCATGGCAATTTTCGCCACATAGACGTACCCGTAACTCATGGCCATGGCGCCCAGGTCTTTTTTGGCAATGTCCTTGCCCGCCGCGGCAAATTTGGCGATAGCGCCTATTGGGGTCGCTTTTGACATTTGGCCGCCGGTGTTGGAGTAGACTTCCGTGTCCATCACCAGGATGTTCACATTCCGGCCCGACGCGACAACATGATCCAGGCCGCCGTAGCCGATGTCGTAACCCCAGCCGTCTCCACCCAGAATCCACACGGACCGGTTGATAAAATGATCCGCCAGAGAGCGGAGCTGCTTTGCCGTGGGCTGTGTGTTGTCCTTGAGCGCCGCCTTGAGCGCGTCAACATTTTTGCGCTGTTCCTCGATAGCCCCCTCGTCCGCCTGCGTATTGGCCAGTATTTTGCCGATAAGGGCGGCTTCGATGCCTTCGGCCTCTGCCTTGCGGGCGATCTCGCGGGCATGTTCCGCCAGCTTGTCGCTGGTAAGCCGCATCCCCAGCCCAAATTCAGCGGCGTCCTCAAACAGGCTATTCGACCATGCCGGGCCGCGTCCGTCGGGGCGGCGGCAGTAGGGCGTGGTGGGGAGGTTGCCGCCATAGATGGAAGAACAGCCCGTGGCGTTGGCGATAATCGCCCGGTCCCCAAACAGTTGCGAGAGGAGTTTTACATAGGGCGTTTCGCCGCAGCCGCCGCAGGCGCCCGAAAATTCAAACAGGGGCCGCTTGTAGGCAAGGCCCTTTGCCGTACCCAGATTCACTTCGTCCGCGGGAGTATCGGGCAGGCTTTCAAAGTAATCCCACACGGCAACCTGTTCCTGGTGGAACCGGGGATCGTCGGCGAACGGCTTCCAGGCAAGGGCCTTGCGGGCCGGGTCTTCTTTGGACTTTCCCGGACAGGCGGTGATGCACGCGCCGCATTCCATACAGTCTTCGGTGGAAATAAAGAGGGCCATTTTTTTGCCCTCAACCGGCTTGGGCTTTACCTCCGCGGTTTTGAGTCCCCCCGGCGCTTTGGACACTTCCGCGGCGGAAAGGTTTTTGAAACGGATACAGGCGTGAGAGCACACCGCCGCGCAGGAACCGCACTGCACGCAGAGCACCGGGTCCCACGAGGGCACCCGCTCCGCAACGGCACGCTTTTCGTAGCGGGTGGTGGCGGTGGGGAAGGTGCCGTCTTCCGGGATTTTGCTGACCGGCAGCTTGTCCCCTTCCTGCACGGAAACAGCGCCCAGAACCTCGCGGATCCACCCGTCCCCGGCTCCGGCAAAGGGCGTTTTCATGTGGAGCTTCCCATCGGCGGCGGCGGGGTACTTCACCTCTTCCACCGCGGCCAGGGCCATATCAATGGTCGCGTTGTTCTTTTCCACCACATCGGCGCCTTTCTTGCCGTAGGATTTTTCGATGAATTTCTTCATGTACTTGACCGCTTCGTCCTGCGGGAGGACGCCGGAAATTTTGAAGTAAGCGGCCTGCATCACCACATTGATCCGGTTGCCCATCCCGGCCTTGCGGGCGATTTCCGCGGCATTGATCACAAAAAATTTCAGTTTTTTGTCAATGATCCGCTTCTGCGCCTCAACAGGAATTTCCGCCCACACTTCCGCCGCGGCAAAGGGACTGTTCAAAAGGAACGTTCCCCCCTGCTTCGCGTTGGCCAGCATATCCAGCGTCTCCATGTAGGAAAATTTGTGGCAGGCCAAAAAATCCGCTTTCGTGATCAGGTAGGGACGGCGGATGCTGCCCTTGCCGAAGCGGAGATGGCTGATGGTAAAGCCGCCCGATTTTTTGGAATCGTAGGCAAAATACGCCTGCGCGGAAAGCTCCGGCTTTGCGTCGCCGATGATCTTGATGGAATTCTTGTTTGCGCCGACCGTACCGTCTGACCCAAGGCCGTAGAACATCGCCTCGTTCATGCCGTCGTCGGCAAGGACAAAATGCTCGTCATGGTCGAGGCTCTTCCCCTGCACGTCATCTTTAATGCCCACGGTGAAACCGGAAATCTGCCTGCCCGCAAGATTATCGAACACCGCCTTGACCATGGCCGGGGTAAATTCCTTGGAGCCAAGACCGTAGCGGCCCCCGATAATCCGGGGAAACTGGAATTTCCAGGGCGCTTCCCCCGCCTGGGTAATGATGCCAGAGGCGCTTACCACATCCTCATACAGCGGCTCGCCCAGGGCGCCCGGCTCCTTGGTGCGGTCAAGCACGGCGATTGCCTTGACGGTGGGCGGCAGGGCCTTTACAAAAGCCGCCGCGTCAAAGGGCCGGTACAGCCTTACCTTGAGAACGCCGATTTTCTCGCCCGTGCCGGCAAGATATTCGACCGTTTCCTCACAGGTTTCCGCGCCGGAACCCATAATGACCAGCACCTTTTCCGCGTCCTTCGCACCGAAATAATCAAAAATATGATACGCCCTTCCGGTAAGGCGGGCGTATTTGTCCATTTCCGCCTGGACGAGGGCCGGTACGGCGTCGTAATACTTGTTGACCCCTTCCCGGCCCTGGAAATAGGTATCCGGATTCTGGGCGGTCCCGCGGAGCACCGGCGACTCGGGGGTAAGTCCCCGCAGACGGTGGGCCAGCACGAGGTCCTCATCGATCATGTCCCGCATCACATCGTAGGGAACTTCTTCAATTTTCTGGAATTCGTGGCTGGTACGGAAGCCGTCAAAAAAGTGAAGGAACGGAACCCGCGCGCGCAGGGTGGCGGCGTGGGCGATAACCGCGAGGTCCATCACTTCCTGCACGGAATTGCTGGAAAGCATGGCCCAGCCGGTCTGACGGCAGGCCATCACATCCTGATGATCCCCAAAAATAGAGAGGCTTGACGTGGCCAGCGCCCGGGCCGCGATATGGAACACGGTAGAGGTAAGCTCCCCGGCGATTTTGTACATATTGGGGATCATGAGGAGAAGCCCCTGAGAGGCGGTGAACGTGGTGGAGAGCGCCCCGGTAGTCAACGCGCCGTGCACCGCGCCCGCCGCGCCCGCTTCGGACTGCATCTCCACCACCTGGGGCACGGTTCCCCAGAGATTCTTCCGGCCCTGCGCGGAGAACTCATCGGAAAGCTCTCCCATGGGGCTTGAGGGCGTTATCGGATAAATGGCAATTACCTCACTCAGCGCATGGGCCACGTGAGCCGCGGCGGTATTTCCGTCGATCATAACCATGTTTTTGTCTGACATTATTGTTCCTTTTGAAAACTGGATTTTTTTGCAGGTGTTTTCCCAAACTGAATTGTGGAAAATCCTTCGGCTTTAATTAAAACCGCTCCGGGCGGTAATTGCAAGGGTTACAGGATATTTTTATCGAAAAGGGCGCTCTGCCCAAGCCGCGTTGCGGCTTGGGCTTGGGTTTTGCCGGAGGCAAAACCCCGCATGTGCTTGCGGGGGTCCCTCACACGGCTCCCTCCGTGGGCTTTCTCCTGCCAAGCCCCGCCCGGTGCATGCCTCCCTCCGGCTCTCCTCGCCCGGCCTTTTCCCCTAGGCCCTTCCCGCATGGCCCCGCCGTATAATCCGCACGGATGCGTGCCCAAACCGCGTTGCGGCTTGGGCTTGGGTTTTGCCAAAGGCAAAACCCCGCACTACCTCCACCCTGAAGAATCCGCATGGATGCGGATTCTTCAGGGTTCGAGTAACGTATTGGTTTTTGCGGCTTGCCGCAAAAACCCAAGCCCAAAATCCGCACGGATGCGGATTTTGGGCACTTGACAACTTCGTATGAAGCATGGTATCCTGCTTCCCAGGTTGAACATCCGCATGGATATTCAGCAAAACGCGGCGTTTAAGCCGGGAAAGGGGGAAGTATCATGAAACCGGCCATGCCGAATCGCGCATTATTTGCGTATAACGTCCCCCCCCCCCCCAGTTCGT
>JAITGJ010000095.1 GCA_031280705.1 Spirochaetaceae bacterium | reverse complement strand
CTTGAGGCAATACCCAAAGGGTATACGGTAATCATGGACAACGCACCGTTCCATCGGAAGAAACGGCTGCGCAAACTGGCGAGAGGAAAAGTACGATTGCTTTTTCTCCCGCCGTATTCGCCGGACTATAACCCGATAGAAAAGTCGTGGGCAAACATGAAACGGTTTCTTCGCAATAACCTGCGGGATTTTCAATCGGTCAATTCGGCTATCTATGATTATTTCAGAGTTCCATGAAATTATATTAAACTACTATACCATGATGTTTGCTGATTTTCCCGTGTGATAGGTGTGAAATCATTGACGTCATCAAGCAAGTCCATTACCTGCCGAGCTGTCCAACGATACCCGCGTTGGTACTTGGGTACGAAAAACCGCTCAGTCAGAAGACTGCTAATCGTGCGAAGAATGTCTGCTTGTTCTGGAGCATTACTCATAAAACCTCCTGTCGTGAGATAACTTTAGCCTGAAAACTTATTTTAGTTAAGTCTATGCACAAATTTCGCCCCTAATTTCGTATATGCCGCATTATATGTCCGGGGAATTGGCCGCGCAGATGGCCGCGGCCAGGGCGTCTGACGCGTGATCGGGCCGGGGAATTTCCGGCAGGGCCAGGAGGAGGCGCGTCATTTCCTGCACCTGCGTTTTGTCCGCGCGGGCATGGCCCACTACGGCCTGCTTTATCGCGTTTGGGCTGAACTCGCGGACGGCAAGGCCGGAACGCGCCAGGGCGAGGGAAATTACCCCCCGCGCTTCGGCAACGGCCAGGGCGCTTGAACGGTTGCGGGAAAAAAACAGGGTTTCAATGGCCGATTCGTTTGGCCGCCAGGTTTCAAGGAGGCCGCGGATCTGTTCATAAATGATGAGGAGCCGCTCCGCGCGGGGGAGGCCCGCTCCGGTTTCGATGCACCCGTGGGCGCGGTACACGAGCCGCCTGTTTTCCTCGTCAATGACGCCCCAGCCCACGGCGGCAAGGCCGGGGTCCACGCCGATAATACGCCGTCTTCCCGGCGCGGCGCGGCGCGGCGCGGCGTCTTCCGCCGCGCCGGGGGCGTTACTCCGCTTCAAAGCCCTCGGGTATCGCTACGTTGGAATAAACGTTCTGTACGTCATCGTTTTCTTCAAGCCGGTCAACCAGTTTGAGAACTTTGGCCGTTCCCTCGTTGTCCAGCGCAACTTCCGCGTCGGCAACCATGCTGATTTCAGCGCTCATGGTTTCAAAGCCCTTTTCGGCGAGAACGTTCGCCACCGGCTCAAAATCCTCAGGCGCGGTGGTTACCTCGATAATGCCGTCCAACAGGGCGACGTCCTCCGCGCCGCCCTCCAGCGCCGCTTCCATCACCTGATCCTCGGTGTATTTTTCCCCGTCCAGCGTGATGATCCCCTGCCGCCTGAACAGGCGCGACACGGAACCGGCGGTGGCAAGCTGGCCCCCCGCGCGGGTCAGGATATTACGCACATCCGCGGCGGCGCGGTTCTTGTTATCCGTAAGCACCTCGATAAGGATCGCTACGCCGCCTGAGGCATAGGCCTCGTAGGTAAGTTCCTCGTAATTTACCCCTTCCAGTTCGCCCGTTCCCTTCTTGATCGCCCGGTCGATATTGTCCTTGGGCATATTGGCGGCGCGGGCCTTAAGAACCGCGGTCCTGAGCCGGGGGTTCCCGTCGGGACTGCCGCCCCCCATACGCGCGGCAATGGAAATCTCCTTGATTAGTTTGGTAAACATCTGGCCGCGCTTCGCGTCCGCGGCGCCCTTTGCGTGTTTAATGGTAGCCCATTTACTGTGGCCGGACATGATCACTCCTTAAAAAAATTCAGTTTGATGTGGGCGGCGCTTTTCCAAAAACGCGTCCTCGAAAAGCCCGCGCAGAGCCGGAAACGGCGAAAAACCGCTTCCGCCGGAAGGTTCACCGGTTTCCCGGTTTTGAAACCATCCGGTTTTGTTATAGAATACTGATTGGAAGGAGCTTTGTCGAGTATGGGATTTTCCGTCGCGGGGACGGCGCGCGATGCCGCCAACCCCCTTGTTATCGCGGAACTGGGGACGGGCCACGGCGGCGACCGGGCGCGGGCGCGGGAGCTTATCCGCGCCGCGGGAGAGGCCGGGGCGGACTGCGTTAAATTTCAGATGGTGTATGCCGGGGAAATTCTCCACCCAAAGACGGGGACGGTCCCGCTTCCCGGCGGCGAGACGGCGCTCTACGACGTTTTCAAAAAACTTGAGACGGGAAGCGATTTTTACGCGGATATGAAGGAATACGCCGAAAAAGCCGGGCTGATTTTCCTTTGCACGGCCTTTGGGCCGCAAAGCGCCCGGGAAGTCGCCGCCCTCCGCCCCGCGCTCCTCAAGGTCGCCTCGCCGGAACTGAACTACCCCGCCCTGCTCGGCGCGGCGGCGGCGGCGGGCCTTCCCACGCTGCTTTCTTCCGGCGTTTCGCGCCTGGCCGGTATTGAGGCGGCCCTGGACTTTTTTGGCGGGGCGGGGAGCGCGGAGGCGGAACGGGTCTGCCTGCTTCACTGTGTAACGAGTTATCCCGCGCCGGAGCGGGACTACAATCTCCGGGTGGTGCGGAACCTCCGGAATATTTTCGGCGTCGCCACGGGGGTGAGCGATCACAGCCTCGACGCGGAACTGGTTCCTTCCCTCGCCGTGGCCATGGGCGCGGCGGCGGTGGAAAAGCACTTTTGCCTGTCCCGCGCGGACGGCGGCCTTGACGACCCCATCGCCCTCCCGCCGGACGGGTTTGCCCGCATGGTCCGCGCCGTAAAACGGGCCGCCGCGTTCGCCGTTCCCGGCGGGGACGGCGGGGCCCTTATCGCGGAAATGAAAAAGGAACGCGGCGCGGAACTTGTGGAGGCGGTCCTGGGCGACGGGGTCAAGCGCCTCGCGCTGTCGGAACGGGCAAACTACGAGCGTACCAACCGTTCGCTCCACGCCATGCGGGACATTGCGCCGGGAGAAGTTATCCGCAAGGAGGCGATTGGCGTGCTCCGTACCGAAAAGGTCCTCCGTCCCGGCCTCCCGCCCTCCTGGCTTGAAAGCGTTACGGGAAGAACGGCGCGCGCCTTCATTCCCGCGGGAGAAGGCATCCGGTTCCAGGATATTTGACGGCCGCCCGGCGGGGCGTTTTGCGGCCGGCCGGTTTTCCCCCGGAAAACCCGGAAAATGGCGTTTATCGTTTTTTCGTGGTATATTTCAGGGCAGCGCGGGAGGGGAAAACCTGAAAAATTGAAAAATCCTACAAAATGTAGGAGGAAGAAAATGAAAATTCAACGGTTTTGTTGGATTGCAAAAAAAAAATTGTGGTGTAGGATATTTTCAATAGAAGTTGCCCTGAATCATTAGGAGGTTACAACATGATCATTATCGGGGAAAAAATTAACGGCTCCATTCCTTCCATGGCCAAGGCCATTGCCGAAAAGAACGGGGAACACATCAAGTCCCTTGCCAAGCGGCAGGCCGATGCCGGCGCTACTTTTATTGATGTATGCGCGTCGGTCGATCCCGCCGTGGAACTCGACACCCTTCACTGGATGATCGATCTTGTTCAGAGCGCCACCGATACCCCCGTCGCGATTGACAGCCCCAACGCAAAAACCTGCGCGGACGCCATCAAATTTTGCGACAAGCCGGGCCTTATCAACTCCGTATCCATGGAAGGCGATAAAATCGAAGAAGTTTTTCCGCTTATCGCCAAAACTACGTGGGAATGTGTCGCCCTGCTCTGCGACGACTCGGGTATTTCACAGACGGTGGAAAAACGGCTGGAGGTATTCGGCGCCATCATGAAAAAAGCCAAAGAGTACGGTATCGATCCCGCCCGGCTTCACATCGATCCGCTGGTGCAGATGCTTTGTACCTCGGAAGACGGCATCGCCTCGGTTACCGGCGCGATGAAAACCATCAAAGAGCAGTATCCCACGATTCACATTACCGGCGGGGCCAGCAATATCTCCTTCAACCTGCCCGGCCGCAAGTACGTCAACCAGGGATTCATCATTCTCTCCATGGCCGCCGGTATGGACAGCGCCATCATCGATCCCCTGAACCGGGACATGATGGGCCTTATCTATGCCGCGGAAGCGCTTTTGGGCATGGATGACTACTGCATGGAATATATCAACGCGTACCGCGCGGGTATCTTCGGCGATCCGCCCAAGGCGAAGTAAAGGCGGCGCCCCGGGACTAAACCGTCCAAAGGCCCCGCCGCAAGCCGGTCCGTAAAACAGCCGGCGCTGACTGTGGTTCCTGCACAAAAGGTTCTTTTGTGTTAAAAACTTTTCAAGAAAGGGAGAAAAGCGAAATGTCAAAGATTCAGGAAATTGCCGAAGCGATTGAGGGCGGAAAGTCCAAAGTCATCGGCGGGCTCGTGGAAGCGGCTCTTGCGGAAGGGATTGATCCCCTCAAGATCCTCAACGAAGGCATGATTGCCACCATGGGCGTTGTGGGCGAAAAATTCAAGAAAGCTGAAATTTTCGTACCCGAAATGCTGGTTGCGGCCCGTACCATGAAGAAGGGCGTCGAAGTGCTCAAGCCGAAGCTGGGCAGCGGCGCCGCCACGAGCGCGGGCAAGTGCATCATCGGCACCGTCTCCGGCGACCTCCACGACATCGGCAAGAATCTGGTTGCCATGATGATCGAAAGCGCCGGGTTTGAAGTTATCGATCTGGGCGTCGATGTCCCGGCCGACAGCTTCATCAACACCCTCAAAGCCAATCCCGACACCAAAGTTGTCGCGGTATCCGGGCTTTTGACCACCACCATGCCCGCCATGAAGGACATTGTCGGCGCGATCAAGAATTCCGGACAGAAAGGCTTTAAGGTCATCATCGGCGGCGCTCCCATCACCCAGGAATTCGCCGATCAGATCGGCGCCGACGGTTATTCCGCCGACGCGGCATCCGCGGCTGCTCTCGCCAAAAAACTCGCTTCTTAAGGCGGGGAGGCAAGGCTACCGTACCCCATCGCGTGGCGATGGGGTTATTTTGTTTATTTTGAGGTGAACTATGAGCGTTCCCAAATTTAACGAAGCCGAAGAAATGAAGGTTGTGGCGGAACTCCCCTCCTTCGGTCCCGGTCCCGGCGTTAAAGTATACAACTATCCGGTAACTCCCCGCGAGGCGTATCTTGCCGCCATCCAGAAGAAGGATCCGGTATGGCAGATCTCCGGTAATGAAACCGCGCTGTTTTGTCCCCGTTTCTACCCGGACAACGTTGCCCGCGCCTTCGTGTTCGACGCCGAAGGCGTGGTCATGAACGACCAGTCCGGCCTTAAGGTCGGCGGCCCCGATATGTTCGGCATTGAGTGGGTCTTTGTACCCGCCGCCGGCGGCTCCATGGTCCAGCCCGGAAAACCGCTTTTTGAAGACGCCAACGAATGGAAAAGCAAGGTCAAATTCCCCAACATTGATGCGTGGGACTGGGCCGGCGGCGCGAAGAAAAACGAGGCATACCTCAAGAGCCTCAACACCCTGCCCCTTACCTGGATCATGAACGGGTTCTTTGAGCGGCTCATTTCCTTTATGGATTTTGAAGGTGCCGCTACCGCCATGATCGACGAGGAACAGCAGGACGCGGTCAAGGAATTGATGGACCGCCTCGCGGATCTCTACATCAAGATTGTCGATAACTACAACAAGTATTTCGGTCTCAATTCATTTACCGTGCATGATGACTGGGGTTCCCAGATGGCGCCCTTCTTCTCCCCCGCGGTCGGGAAAAAACTGATTGTTCCGGCCATGCGGAAGCTGACCGATCATATTCACGCTATCGGCGGCGTCGCGGATTTCCATAGCTGCGGCCACGTTGATATGTGCGTTCCCAACATGATCGACGCCGGCTGGGATTCCTGGAGCGGCATGGCCATGAACGATACCCACACCGCGTACGAAAAATACGGCGACAAGATCGTTCTCGGCGTCATCCCCGAGCAGTGGGACCCCGCGTCCACGCCCGAAGACAAGCAGAAAGCGGAGGCCCGGAAATTTGTGGATAAATTCTGCAAACCCGGAAAACCCTGTCTGGTAAACTACTACGGCGCGGCGGTGCTTACCCCGGCGTTCCGGGAAGAGCTGTACCGCTACTCCCGGTCCAAACTCGGCGCATAGCCGGGCATCCATCCGGCATCCTGGCCAAACCGGGCGTTTTGCCTGATTTGGCCGGAATGCCGGGGCTTATCCCCATCGGGCCTGTTCCTTTGGGTAAACCGCCAAAAGCCTTCCGGTTCTTGGCGGTTTCTTTTTTGGGCGCGGACCGGCGAAAAAACGGCCGCCCCGCATATTTAAGAGCCTGTTCAAATTGTGGATTTTTGCGGCCAGTAGACCGCAAAAATCCCGATTTTCGGGCTCTTTTTGAGCCTGCAAGGTAGAATTTTGGCGTTTACAACGCCAAAATTCCAGAT
>JAITGJ010000079.1 GCA_031280705.1 Spirochaetaceae bacterium | reverse complement strand
CGGATCTGGGTATAAATGTCTTCAAACACGCGGCGGGCAAAGGGATCGCGCAAAAGGTCGCGCAGCACTTCCTCCCGCTTCATCTCGCGGTTTTTTTCCGCGCCCTTTCCGCTCCGGCCGTTCCCCCCGCCCGTTGTTTCCCGCTTGGCGGAGCCGGGCTTCCGCTCCTCCTGAAACCGCTTCCCGGCCCGTTCGTAGGCTTTGCGCGCATCGGCCCGCGCCTTTTCCGTGGCCTCGGCCTCCCGGGCGCGCGACTGCCCTCGCGCGCGTCCGCCGCCCTCGGGCGGCGACGAGGTAAGGAAAACATACGCTTCGCTCAAAAGCTGGAATTCTTTGCCCGCGTTGGGATTATCCGGATGCAGATCCGGATGCGAATCAAAGGCAAGCTTGCGGTACGAACGTTTGATTTCATCCGCCGAAGCCTCGCCGCCAAGGCCGAGTCTGGCCAGCGCCTGTCCGCGCGTCATTGAGTTTCCCCTGTCCGGCCGCTTCCAGCGCCGGGGCCGGGAGCGGCAGGCGGCTTATTCCCCCGCCAGGTGAGCCGACCGCGCCCCGGTACGGAAAAAGACGGAAAAGGCTTCCGCCGGCGGATCGAGAAACGCGGCCGGATGCTCCGCATCCGATTCGCGCGGGACGATGCCGCCCCGCCCGCGGCAATACCCGCCGCGGCGGCGGCGGTCAAAAACGCCCGCCATCGCCGGTTCGTCCCGCGCCGTCCCGGGTTACCCCGTGCGGGAAAAGGCGGCGGCGCTCCACCATCAAACAGGCGTCCTGAACGACCATGATGCCTTCTTTTTCCAGAAGCGTCGCGGCTTCCGGGCTAAAAATGCCCAACTGCATCCAAAAGGCAAGCGGTTTCCACGGCAGGGCGAGCGCTTCGCGCGCGTGGCCGGGGCAGTACTCCGCGGCCCTGAACAGGTCCAGCATATCGACGGGACCGGGGAGGTCGCCGATGCTTTTATAGGTTGTGAGCCCCCATACGTTTCGGCGCGCGGGATGAACGGGGTACACCTCGAGCCCGGCTTCGATCAGGTACCGTCCGACGTTATCGACGGGCTGACCCGGCGCGTCCTTGGCGCCGACCACGGCGACCGTGCGGACCTTCTGCAGCAGTACGCGTATGGCATCCTGTTCTGGCGGCATATGTTCCTCCCGGTTCGGCGCGCGCCGCGAAACGCCCGGAGGGCGATCCGGCTCGGAAAAACTTCGCCAATCTAACCCATTCCGGCATGGAAGCGCAATTGCTCTCTTGCCGGAGATAGGGCGCGTTTATCTTGCCGCGAACGGAGGGAGCCGATCGCCTCGCATGCCGGATACAGCCATCCGGGTATTCCTGAACCGCTTTTTTTGGTATAGGATACGCCTGCGCCGATCATGGCGCGACGGGCGGCTCCTGATGCGCGCCGCGCGGGACACGGTGCGCCATGACGGGCCGGAGGTGCGATGAGCGTTTCGGTAAAATGCCAGTATGCGTTGCGGTCGCTTTTCGAACTCGCCAAAAGAAAGGGCGGCGGACTGACGCGCATTCAGGAAATAGCGGCGGCGCAAGCCGTTCCGGTGCGGTTTTTGGAAAATATCCTCAACCAGCTCCGCCAGGGCGGTTTCGTGGAAAGCCGGCGGGGAAAAATGGGCGGCTTCGCCCTGGCCCGGTCGCCGGCGGAAATAACCGTGCTCGAAATCGTCAGTTTTATCGACGGTCCCGTGTACGCGTTCGATTGCGAGGGCAAAGAACCCCTGAGAAAATGCCCTCTCGGTCCCTCCTGCGTTTTCATGCCGCTCTGGCGAAAAGCGCGGCGCGCCCTGGAAACGGTGTATGCCGGAACGACGTTGCAGGACCTGCTGGATAGCGAGCCGCCCTGCGCGGTCACCTACGACATCTAGGCTCAGGACTGATTCAGGAAATAGAAAGCAGCTACTGTAGATAAGCCTAACGCTTAACCGAAGTAGCTGCTTGTTTCTGCCGAGATCGTGGCTGCGTGAAAACTCAGACTATTTTTTATATCCGCATTTTGGACACATGCCATTTTCATTTAACAGAATGCCACATAATGGGCAACGGTCTTTTTCTTTTTGCCGCTCTTTCCCATATTCCTGAGTAGCGCCATTTACGCCACTTGTGAAAGTGATGCTTACGATATTTAACTTGTCTTTCAACAAGTCGTAAACGATCTTAATCATACCTTCAACGGTCATCGTTTCTTTTGTAACAACCAAACGGCATTCAGGATAGGCTGTCGCAAGGTCTGTCTTGAAAGCATGACCTTTTTGTTTATTAGTTGGCGCTCCATTCTTAATGCCTTGTGATTCATAAACGCTAAGAATCGCAGGCAGCAACGGATCATCCTCCCTTAAAATCAAGGCGTGGTCAAAGTTTTGTAAAACTTCCCATGCGGTTTTCTTAATCTCATTGCATGGAAAAACCATATTGACACCAGCGTTAATAGAATCATCAACTTCGATTGTCAATATCCCCGTATGCCCGTGCAGATACTGGGCTTCACCTTTGAACCCATAGAATCTATGGGCATACTGTAAATCCAATGTTGTGAAACTTCTCATAATTTAACCCCTTTACACATAAGTGCCTTTATATAATATCATATATATAATCATCATGTCAAGACTTTTTTCTTAAATTTATTTTTTTTCATAAATTTATAATCAATTTTAGGACTAATGGCACATAACGTTCCGGCTGTTTACGACGTTTGGGCGGGCATAAAAGGGCTTTGCGCAGCAAAGACCGCCCGCCCAAATGTGCCGGA
>JAITGJ010000074.1 GCA_031280705.1 Spirochaetaceae bacterium | reverse complement strand
GGTTACTTTGCGGACAGACCTTGCATTTTCTCGCCTAAAGGCTGCGAAAATGCGATTTTCAAGGAAGTCTGTCTATAATGTGTCCACATTATAGACAGACTCTAAATATCCGCGGCGTCATAAACGCGGCGATTTTGCCTGTTTCAGCGGAAGTTGCTGAACAACTGCCGCGCTCAAATAATAAAATTGTTCAGGAACTTTGGTTTCCGAACAATTTCCGCTTAAAAACAGCGGTGGAGGATGCGTATGAAGATCGGATGTGTTACCGAAATCAAAAAACATGAGTACCGTTCCGGCATGACGCCGGACAATGTGGAAACCTACCGCGCGAACGGACATGAGGTGTTCATTCAGAAAGGGGCCGGGCTTGGCGCTTCGTTCACCGATGACGATTACCGGGCCAAAGGGGCGGTAATTATCGAGAGCGCCGGGGAAATCTGGGCGGCCTCTGATATGATAATCAAGGTCAAGGAACCACTGGAGGCCGAATATCCCCTGATCCGGCGCGATCAGATTTTGTATACGTACCTGCATTTGGCCCCCAACCGGCCCCTCACGGACGCCCTGCTCGCAAGCGGCGCGAAAGCCGTCGCCTACGAAACGGTCCGCGACGCGGCCGGGCGGCTTCCCCTCCTTAAACCCATGAGCGAGGTCGCCGGACGCCTCAGTATTCAGGAAGGCGCGAAGTACCTTGAAGGCCCGATGGGAGGGCGCGGGGTGCTTTTGGGCGGCGTCCCCGGCGTTCCCCGCGCCCGGGTCCTCATCGTCGGGGGCGGCGTGGTTGGGCTTAACGCCTGCAAAATGGCCGCCGGCGCCGGCGCCGCCGTAACGATCCTCGACAGCAGCGCCGAACGGCTCGCCTATTTGGACGATATTTTCGGCCAGCGGATACAAACCCTCTACAGTCAGGAAACGGTGCTCGAAAAAGCGCTCTATGAAGCGGACTTGGTTATCGGTGCGGTGCTCATCCCCGGCGCCGCCGCGCCCAAGCTGATAAAGCGAAAATACCTTGCCAACATGAAAAAAGGCGGCGTCATTGTCGATGTGGCGGTCGATCAGGGCGGCTGCGCGGAAACCACGAAGCCCACCTATCACGATGACCCGGTGTATACGGTGGACGGGGTGATCCACTACTGCGTGGCCAATATGCCCGGCGCGGTGGCGCGGACTTCTACCATCGCCCTGACCAACGCGACGCTCCGTTACGGGCTTGCCATTGCCAACAACGGCCTGGAAAACGCCGCCCGGGCGGATGGAGGGCTGGCGCTGGGCATCAACTGTTACCGGGGACTGTTGACCTGCCGGGAGGCTGCGGAAAGCCTCAATCTTCCGTACGCGGACAGCGGCGCGTCATGGAACTCCTAGACTTGCGGGCCACCCGCGCGATCATCCATCTGGACGCTTTCGCGCGGAATTGCGCAGCGGTCCGGCGCCGTACCGGAGCGGAGCGGCGGCTCTGCGTTCCGGTCAAGGCCGGCGCCTATGGCCACGGCGCGCTTCGGATCGCCCGCGCCGCCGGTGAGGCCGGCGCTTTCTGCCTCGCGGTGGCGACGGTCTGGGAAGGGGCGGAACTCCGGCGCGGGGGTATTACCCTCCCGGTTTTGCTGTTTTCCGAACCGCTCCCCCGCGAAATTCCCGCCCTTTTGGAAAACCGCCTTACGCCCTTTGTTTCCGGTATGGACACGGCCCGCGCGCTTGCGGCGGCCGCGGCCGGATGCGGAATCAGGCTTCCGGTCCATCTCAAAATCGATACGGGGATGGGCCGCGCCGGATGCGCCCCGGAAGACGCGATTCAGCTTGCCCGGTGTATCGCCGGTTCTTCTTCCCTGGAGTACGCCGGTACGGCGACGCATTTTGCCGCAGCCGACTCCGCCGATCCCGCCGACGCGGTGTATACCCGGCGGCAGATCGCCATTTTTGAGGACGCCTTGAGGGATATACGGTCGGCAGGCATCGATACCGGCATCGTCCACGCGGCCAATTCCGGCGCCGTGATCCTGCATCCCGCTTCATGGTTTGACATGGTGCGGCCCGGCATCCTGCTCTATGGGTATAAAACCGTGGAGGAGCCCGCCGGGACGGAAGCCGCACCGCTTTCGGTGGAACCGGTAATGGAGCTTAAAACCCAGGTAACGCTCGTCAAAAAAATACGCCGGGGTGAGAGTCTTTCCTACGGGCGAACCTGGATCGCGGAGCGGGATACCACGGTCGCGCTGCTTCCGGTGGGATATGCCGACGGCCTTCCCCGGCGCGTGGGGAACGCGTGGCGGGTTCGTATTAATGGCGAACGGTATCCGCTCGCGGGCCGGATATGTATGGATCAGTGTCTGGTGGATGTGGGGGACGCACCGGTGCGCCGTTATGACGAAGTAACCGTATTTGGCGGCGAAGCGCCCGGCGCGGACGCCCTTGCGGAACTGGCGGGAACCATCCCTTACGAGATCACCTGCGGCGTGAGCGCACGGGTCCCGCGCATTTACGCCGGAAACGGTGATTAACGGCGTTCCGGCATGGGGCGATCCCCCGGCGTCAGCCTGATTCCGGGGAACGCAACGTTCCGGCCCTTAAAGGCGTTGTCCCCAATGGCGGTAACCGCCAGCCCCTCCAGTGCTTTACCGGCAAGGCCCGTAACCATTGCCGTCTGTCCGTTCCGCCTCCATGTAAGGCTTCCCTCCTGCCTGCCCGCCCCACAAACCGGGAAACTGATGCAAAAAGCCAATAAAACC
>JAITGJ010000214.1 GCA_031280705.1 Spirochaetaceae bacterium | reverse complement strand
CCCAAGCCCAACATCCGCACGGATGCGGATGTTGGGCAGAGGGCTGGAAATCGTCCCGCCGTCCGGGTACAATAGATGGAAATGACGGATTTCGTTCATCTGCACGTACATTCGGACTTTTCACTTTTGGACGGGGCGGCTTCGGTTGACGCGCTGGCGAAGAAGGCCGCCGCGCTGGGGATGAAGCATCTTGCGATTACCGATCACGGCAATATGTTCGGCGTGATCAAATTTGCCGAAGCCTGCCGGGGCAGCGCCGATCATCCGCTCCCCGAAGGCCGCGCGGCGGTAAACCCCATCATCGGCTGTGAATTTTATATGGCGCCCGGTTCGCGGCACGAGCGGAAGGGGAGCGAGAACGGAAACAAGTACTACCACCTCGTGCTTCTGGCCGCGTCCGGGGCGGGATACCGGAATCTGGTGCGGCTTTCGTCCTATTCCTACACGGAAGGGTTTTACTACAAGCCGCGCATCGACCGGGAGCTTTTGGAGCGGTATCACGAAGGGCTGATCGGTCTTTCGGCCTGCATCGCCGGAGAGATACCCGCGCTGTATCTTGAGGGGAAGGACGGCCAGGCCGAAGCGCTTGCGTTCTGGTTCCGGGATCTTTTCGGGCCGGATAATTTTTATCTTGAATTGCAGGATCACGGCATCGCCGAACAAAAAAAGGCGAACGCGGCGCTGATCGCCCTTTCGCGCAAAACCGGCATACCGCTGGTGGTTACCAATGATATTCACTATCTGGAAAAGGACGACGCGGAAACCCAGGACATTATGCTCTGTGTGGGCACCCAGGCAAAGCGGAACGATGAAAAACGGATGCGTTTTGAAGGCCGGGAGTTTTATTTCAAGACCGGCGATGAGATGGCCGCGCTGTTTCCGGACTGCCCCGGCGCCCTGTCCAATACGGTAAAAATTGCCGAACGCTGCGCCGCCGTGATCCCCGCGCCGGGGGCGCTCCTGCCGGACTTTGAAATCCCCGACGGCTTTGCCGGCGCCGATGAGTATCTCCGCCACCTTACGCGGGAGGGCCTTGCCCGGCGCTACCCGCGGGAAAAGGCGCTGGCCGAAGGGCTTGCCCTGGACGGCGCGCCGTGGCGGGAAATCGCCGTGCGGGCGGAATACGAGCTTGACGTCATTATCAGGATGGGCTTTACCGGCTATTTCCTCATCGTGGCGGACTTTATCAACTGGGCAAAGGAACGGGGCATCCCGGTGGGGCCGGGGCGCGGTTCCGGGGCGGGGTCCATCGTGGCCTACGCCCTGCGGATTACGGACCTGGACCCGCTCAAGTACCAGCTTCTTTTTGAACGGTTCCTCAATCCGGAGCGTATTTCCATGCCGGATTTCGACGTGGATTTTGCAAATGAGGGCCGGGGAGACGTGATCCGCTATGTAACCGAAAAGTACGGCGCGGACCGGGTGGGGCAGATCATCACCTTTGGCACGCTTAAAGCGCGCGCGGCGGTCAAGGATGTGGCGCGGGTGCTGGACATCAGTCTGGACGAGTCCAATATGATCGCCAAATTGATCGGCGACGACCCGAAAATCACCCTGAAAAAGGCGTTTGAGCAGGAGCCGCGCCTTAGGGAACTGGAACAGGAGGGCCGTTTTACCGAACTTTTTGCCTTTGCCCGCAAGCTTGAGGGAAAGAACCGGAATACGGGCCTCCACGCGGCGGGCATCGTTATCGGAAAAACGGCGCTTATCGACTATGTGCCGCTCTACCGCGACAAGGACGGGGTTATCGCCAGTCAGTACCCCTACGAGGTGATTGAGCCGCTGGGCCTGGTCAAGATGGATTTTCTCGGCCTTAAAACCCTCGACCTGATAAAAAATACCGGGGACCTTATCCGGCGGCGCGGCGGTGCGTGCGCGGATTTCGACATCGAAAAGATACCGGAGGACGACGCGGCGACCTTCAAAATGCTGGGCGAGGGGAAGAGCGCCGGGGTGTTTCAGTTTGAATCCGAGGGGATGCGGAATATCCTCAAGCAGGCGCGCCCGGAGACCATTGAGGAACTTATCGCGTTAAACGCCCTGTACCGTCCCGGCCCCATGGACAATATCCAGAAATTTATCGACTCCAAGTGGGGCCGCCAGCGGATCAGTTATCCCGATCCCAGCCTCGCCGGGATTTTGAAGGAAACCTACGGGGTTTTCGTGTATCAGGAACAGGTAATGGAGGCGGCGCGCATCATCGCCGGGTATAGCCTCGGAGAGGCTGATTTGCTCCGCCGGGCCATGGGAAAGAAAAAAATGGAAACCATGGTCAAGGAAAAGAAAAAGTTTATCGCGGGCGCCGTAACGCGGGGCTACCGGGCGGAGGACGCGGGCCGGATCTTTGAGGAGCTTGTGCCCTTCGCCGGATATGGCTTCAACAAGAGCCACGCGGCGGCCTACGCGGTGCTGGCCTACCAGACCGCCTACCTTAAGGCCAATTTTCCCGTGGAATTTATGGCGGCCAACCTGACCAACGAAATCAACTCGGTGGATAAACTCCCCCAGTATATTGATGAGGCCCGCCGTATGGGCATCGCCATCGATCCGCCCGACGTGAACCATTCGGACAAGTATTTTACCGTGGTGAACGGCCGGATCGTTTACGGCTTTCTGGGGATCAAGGGCGTGGGCCACGGCCCCGCGGAAGAGATCGTCCGCTGCCGTGAAGAAGCGGGGCCGTTCCGGGATTTTTCGGATTTTCTTGACCGGGTAGACCTAAAATCCGTGGGCAAGCGCGTTACCGAACCGTTGATCCGCGCCGGGGCCTTTGACAGCCTGCGTGTGAGCCGCTCCACCCTGATGGGAAATCTGGAACGGGCGCTGGAATACGCGGGGAACAAAAAAGAAGACCGGAAATTCGGACAGGGCGGACTTTTTGAGGATACGGACGAAAAAACCTATCCCGATTTTGTGTTTGAGGATTTTCCGCCCTGGGACCGGATGGAACAGCTTGAGGCGGAAAAGGAACTGATCGGCTTTTATTTTTCCGGCCACCCCCTTGACGATTACCGGGAAGTCTGGGAGCAGAACGCCGGCCTTAATTTGGCGCGCCTGCCCGTTGGGGCGGACGGGGAATATGTGATTGTCGGGATCGTCAACAGCCTCAAGCCCATTACCGACAAAAAGGGAAACCTGATGGCCTTTGGTTCCCTTGCGGACTATACCGGTGAAATTGACCTTACTTTTTTTGCGAAGGTGTGGAAAAACTTCCGGGACGATGTGTCTGTCGAATCGCGCGCCGCGTTCCGGGGACGGCTCGATACAAGCCGCGCAAAACCGTCCTTTATCGTGAGCCAGGTAATGGACCTGGAAAAGATGCGGAAAAAAGCTCTCCGCCTCGCCGAAGAAGGCCGCGCGGAGATGTCCGCCGCGGCAAAGGCATTCCAGGCGGGCGGCGCGGCGGCGGCCCCATCGGGCCCTGAACATATACCGCCTGGGGGCGGCGGGTCTTCTCCGGCGATGACGCCGCCGGCCGAAACGGCCTTCCGGGAACTCCACATACGGATCGCCCCGGCCTGCGTCGTGCGGGACGAAGACCTGTACCCGCTGCGGGACTGCCTGATAGAAAACCCCGGTCCCTGCGCCGTGTTCATCCATATAGGCGAAACGGAGATCCGCGCCGCGAGCCGGATCACCGCGGCGGCGGATACGGCGGTTTTTGAGCCGCTCAAGCACCGGGGTATTGTCGCCGCGGTATGGGCCGCGTAGGCGCGGGAAACGCGGGCCGGCAGCCGGCCGGCGATAAGGCCCGCGGGTTATGCCCGGGCGGTTATACCGGCGCCGGGCCTTTTTTGGAGGAATTATGAGTACGTTATTTTCCGTTTTGGGAACCGTGGTGGGCGGTTACTCGATTCTTGTCATTATTCGTGTGCTTCTTTCCTGGTTTCAGGGGCCGGCGTATGGAAGACCGGTAGAGATACTGCGCGCCGTTACGGATCCCTATCTCAATTTTTTCAGGCCCTTTCCCCTCCGGCTGGGAAATCTCGATCTCAGTCCCGTGGCGGCGCTTGCGGTTTTGCAGGTGGCGCAGCATATTTTGATTTCCCTCGCGCGGAGCGGCAGGGTTACGGTCGGCTTTGTGCTTTCCCTGCTGCTCGGCATCGCCTGGTCGGTAGTGTCTTTCGTGCTGTGGTTTTGCCTGATCCTCCTGGTGCTGCGCGCCGTCGCGTATTTTACCAACCGCAACATTTATTCGCCCTTCTGGAGCATCATTGATAATCTTGCGAAGCCCGTACAGTACCGGATAGGCCGCTTTATTTTTGGCCGCCGTCTGGTGCATTATTCGACGGAAATCCTCGTGTCCGCCGCCGCCCTCCTGCTTTTCCGTATCGGTGTGGGCCTTGTGGTGGGCGTGTGTTCGCGCATTTTGCTCAGCCTGCCGTTTTAGGGTGTTCCTCCGGGAGCTTACCGGCCCGCTGTCCGGCGTGCGCGGCGTGGGCCGTTCCCTCGCGGATATTTTATCCCGCGCCGGAATCACGACAATAGCGGAATTGCTTTCGTACTATCCCCGCGATTGGGAGGATCGCGGCTTTGCCGTGCCGCTCGTGGATTTCCGCCGCTATCCGGCCGTCAATACCGTGGTCCGCGTTCTTGCCCACGACTGGTTCGGTTTCGGCAGAATGAAAACTCTCAAGATTTATATAGAGGACGAAAGCGCCCGTGCCGCGCTTGTATGCTTTAATCGCCCGTTCCTTGAAAAACAGCTTGTCGCGGGAAAATACTACCGCCTGTGGGGAAAATTTTTTTACAAATACGGCGAGATTCAGTCCAGCGCCTTTGAGACGGAATTGCTGCCGGAGGGCGCGGCCCGGCCGGATGGCTCCCCGGTCCGGTCCGGCGCGTTTTCCCCCGGCGCGGGCGGGGGAAGCATCCTTCCCGTGTACCGTCTGACCGCGGGTCTTTCCCAGAATGTTTTGCGCCGGATCATGAAAAACGCCCTGGACGCCTACGCCGCCTCCATCGACGACGAACTGCCCGCGCCGCTTGCCGCGCGGGACGGCTTTTTGCCCCGTTCTGAGGCCGTCCGGGCGATTCACTTTCCCAAAACCATGGCGGAACTGGCGGAGGCCCGCCGCCTCCTCATCTATGAAGAACTTTTTTATCTTGAAATACTGGTGGGAAAACGCGCCCTGGAACGCCGCCGTCCGCCGGCCTCACCGGCGCAAGGCCCGTCTCCCGGGGGGGACGGCGGGGCGGCGCTTTCTCCCCTCCAGGAACGCCTCCTGGAGCGCCTTCCCTTTGCCCTCACGGCCGGCCAGCGCGGCGCGGTTCAGGAGATCAACGCGGACATGGCCGGGCAATGGCCCATGGCCCGCCTCCTCCAGGGGGATGTGGGCGCGGGGAAAACCCTCGTTTCGTTTCTCGCCGCGCTCCGCGCCGTGGAAGAGACGCCCCGGGGACAGGCGGCGATTATGGCCCCCACAGAACTGCTTGCCCGGCAGCACGCGGAAAACGCGGCCCGCCTCCTGGAACCGCTGGGCATCCGTATCGCGTTCCTTACCGGGAACCTCAACGCGCGGGGCCGCGCGCGCCTTCTTGCCGCGCTCGCCGCGGGCGATATCGATGTGGTGGTGGGCACACACGCCCTCTTTTCCCGCGGCACGGTGTACCGGAACCTCCGTCTTGTCGTGGTGGATGAACAGCACCGGTTCGGCGTAACCCAGCGCCAGGCGATTCTTGACAAGGGCGACCATCCCCATCTTTTGATGATGAGCGCGACGCCCATACCCCGGACCCTTGCCTTTACCGTGTTCGGCGACATGGATGTGTCGGTTATCCCGGACCTGCCGCCGGGCCGCAAGCCCGTCAAGACCCACCTTGCCCGTGAATCGAGCGAGGAGCGGGTTTATGACTTTGTGCGGAAGGAGCTTGCCGCGGGGCGTCAGGCGTACTTTGTGTACCCCCTCATTGGGGACGATCCCGCTGGCGCCTCTCAAGATGACGAAGCCGCCGTTGCCGGCGGGGTTAAAGCGGCGGCGGCGATGGCCGGACGCCTCGCCAAAGAAGTGTTTCCGTCCTGGCCGGTAACGCTGGTACATGCCCGCCTTGACGAAGAAGAAAAACGCGCGCGGATGGAAGCCTTCCGCCGGGGAACGGTTCGCGTCCTCGTTGCGACGAGCGTGGTGGAGGTGGGCGTTGATGTGCCCAACGCGACCTGTATGGTCATTGAGCACGCCGGACGCTTCGGCCTTGCCGCCCTGCACCAGCTGCGCGGGCGGGTTGGCCGGGGAGACGCGCAGTCGTACTGCTTTTTGGTGTATGAGGACGGTGAGACGGGGGAAGGATCCGCCGGGGCCCTGAGCGGCGACGCCAAAAAGCGGCTTATGGTGATGCTTGAACATAACGACGGCTTTGTCATTGCCGAAGAAGACCTGAAACTCCGGGGACCCGGCCAGATTGCGGGGACGGAACAGTCGGGGTATCTTTCCCTGGGCCTTGCCGATCCCGTGCGGGACGCCGCCTGCCTTGCCCGCGCGCGGGAAGACGCGTTTTCCCTGCTCGCATCCGATCCGCCGCTCCTCTTGCCCGAACATCAGCGGGTGCGGGAGGTCCTTGCCCGCGCCGCCCCCTTTTCGGATGTGTCGTTATAGTTTACGATTAAAAAGTTATGAAAAAGGAGCAGGCGGAACCGAAAAAGGCTTCCATTAAGGTAAAATTCATTCTTTTTTTTACGGTTTTTATCGTGATTCTTTGCGCCACCTACACGGCGGTAAGTCTTTGGCGGCTTACCGGCGCGGCGGTGGATATTTTTAGCCGCGAAGGCGTCGTCATTGTGGAAAAAGCCGCCGCGCTTCTGGACGGCGATGCTTACGCCGATCTTGCGGCAAGCGGCGACAGCGGGCGCCCGTACTACGAAAGTACGCGGAAGGCGCTTTTCACGCTCAAGCAAGCCTATGATTGCCGGTTTTTGTTCACCATGTCGCCGGTTTCCGGCACGGTGTGGGCGTACATTATTGACGGCAGCGCCGAACCGGGCGCGGAGGAATTTTCCGCCATGGGCGATACGGATGACATCGCCGGGTGGGACGGCGCGCTGCTCCGCGCGGCGGAAAACGGCACGGTTGAAATTTCGGGCCTTGAGTACCAGGACGGCTGGGGCTGGGTCATTTCAGTGTACGCGCCCATCAAAACCCGGGCGGGCGCTGTCGCGGGAATTATCGGCTGCGACTTTGACGCGGGGCCGCTCCACGATCTGATGATGACAGAGATTGTGCGTCAAATTATTCTGGCGCTCATTTTTGTGGCCGCGGGGTTTGTCCTGGAATATATCTTTATCCGCATGATTTTCCGTCCCATGGAACAGGTGCGTTTTTCCCTCCGGAAAATTGCCGAAGGGGAGGGCGATCTCAGAATCAGCATTCCCGTGCACCGGATGGACGAAGTGGGAGACATGGCGGATAATTTCAACCGGTTTATCGCAAAACTGAAAGAGATTATTTTTACGATCAATACGTCGGTGGAGGAACTTAACCGTAACGCGCTTGGGCTTAAAACCGGCTCCGGGGAAATGCTCGCGGAAACGGAAAGTATTTTCCGGGGCGCGGGGGAAATCCGCGACACGGCGGGAAACCAGAGCCGCCACGCGGAAACCACGAGTGAGGGCATCCGGCAGATTGAGGGCCGCATCGACCGCCTTGAATCAATGCTGGGCGCGCAGCTTGGGGCGGTCAGGGAAGCGTCCGCCGCCATCGACACCATGACGGCGAATCTGCGCTCCGTGTCCGCCAGTATGTCGCTGATTGGGGAGCGGTACGTTACGCTGGTATCGGATTCCCGCGGCGGCAGGGATCAGCAGCTTAAAACCGGAGAATCCGTGGACCGGATCGCGGGCCAGATGGAAAACCTGATCAGCGCGAACAAAACGATTACCGTCATTGCCGCGCAGACCAATCTTCTGGCCATGAACGCGGCGATTGAAGCGGCCCACGCCGGAACAGCCGGGCAGGGGTTTGCCGTGGTGGCGGAAGAAATACGCAATCTTTCCGTTACCGCGACGGATCAGTCCAAAACAATTGCGGCGCACATCAACGAAATCAAGGACACCATGAAAATCGTTGTTGACGCGTCGAAGCAGTCCATCTCATCATTCGGCCGTATTTCCACGGATATTGAAGCGTTAAGCGCCTTCATCAATGAAATTCAGTCGGCCATGGATGCGCAGAACGCGCAGATTGAGGGCATTGTGCGCGCCACCGTTTCCGTACGGGAAAGCGCGGCCTCCATCCACGACGAGGCGGGCCTTATGAAAAGTGACAGCGCTCCCATTTTTAGTCAAATGGACGAGCTTGCCCGCGCCGCCCAAACGATACTGTCGCAGGCGGAAAAATCAATACGCGCCGCGGAGGAACTGCACGGCGCGTCGGAGCGGGTTATGGAAATAGCCAACCGGAACGCCGTAAACGCGGATAATGTTTCCGCCACGGTGCGCCGTTTCCGCGTTTAGGGAAGCACCGGTTAAATTCAATCGAGATTTTATCAGTAGCGTTGTCCGGAAACTGCCCCGCCTCTCCCCGTAGCGCCGCCTTTCACGGGGCAGGGAGGGGCCCGCCCTTTTGGTAGGTAAGCCAGCGGCCCGTTTTGCCGGTCCGCCGCACCAGACCAAGCCGGGCCAGCACATACAGGCATTTCCGGGCCGTATTTTCATCAATGTCCGCCCGCCCGGCAAGATCGCGCACGGTAAACGCTTCCCGCGCGGTAAACGGCACAAAAAGAAGGTAGTCCTTGAGGCGGCGAAGAAGGACGGTTTCATGCCGGGCCAGAATTTCCCGGTCAACGATGCTCGTGCCCTGCCGCCGCCAGGACCCGCGCCCGTCGGTGATCCGTTTTTCGGCTACGTCAACCATCACCAGTTCGACGCTCACATTCGGCACCAGCGGCAGTTCCGGCGCGTAAAGAAGCGCCTTGAACAGGTCCCAGGCGGTTCCCTTCCGGCCGCTTTTCCGCCGCCTGAGCAGGTTGCCCGCCTCGTCAAACGTTTCAATGTACTTCGCGGAAAAAATGGGATGAATGATCCGTACCGGCCCCCACGCGGCCAGAACGGGAATTTTTTGCTTGAGGGGGCCGAAGCTCCCCGTCTGAATCTCGATATAGTCCCCGCCCGGCGTGATTCCGTCGCAGACATATTCCCCTACGGCATATTCTGTGCTGCCCGTCTCTCCCGCGTACTGGAATTTCAGGGCGCGGTGCAGACTGCTTTCATTTTTAGTTCCAATCCCCCCGGACATGGGCACTACCATACACCGGCCGGGGGCGGTACGGCAAGGAAGCTTCCCGTCCCGGGGCGGCGCCGGGCGGGTAAAAAGGGCCGTTTCCCGCCGCGTACCTGATTACCTAAATAGAGTCTGTCTATAATAGAGCTGTTCTGAAACTTCAGTTTCAGAACAGCTTCCGTTTAAAAACGCGGTTTCATAAGGCTTTAGCCTGAGAAACCGCAGGACGTGTTCCTAAACCAACCGGGTTTTGGAACACGTCTAATGTGGACACATTATAGACAGACTTCCTTGAAAAACGCATTTTCGCAGCCTAAAGGCTAAGAAAATGCAAGGTCTGTCCGCAAAGTAACCGACTTTGTGGACAGACACTAAATATGCGTGTAGTGGACGGCGATATTTTTTTTAATTTTTTTCTCTTTTTGGGGCTTCTCCCGGTTGACTAACCTGTTTATCAAGGTGAAGATATAAATGTGGGAGAAAGTGGGAGAAAGTAGGAGACAGTGGAATGAATCTCCTGACCGGCGAATATTTTAACATCCTCGACGAAAAGGGCCGGATCAGCATTCCGGCCCGGCTCCGGGAAAAATTGCCGGGGAGCCTGCTTCACCTTACGCGGGGCAACGGGCGCTGTATTTGGGCGTTCCCGCCCGAAGAATGGGAGCGGTACTCCCGGCGGTGGATGCGGAGTTCAACGCAGACCGCGGAACAGCGGAGCAAGATACTCCACAAGTTTATCGCGCCCATGCAGGATATGGAGATCGACAAAGCGGGCCGTTTGATGATTCCGCCAAGCCTCCGGGATTATGCGGGACTTTCCCGGGACTGCGTGGTCGCGGGTATTGGGGATACGATAGAGATTTGGGACGCGGAGCGCTACCGCGCGAATCAGGAAGCCATCGACGGCGATTTCAGCGGTCTGATGGCGGAAACCAGCGCCGCCGACTTTTTTGGGTAAAGCCCGGTTATGGAAATTATCCATACGCCGGTGCTCCTTGAGGAGACGCTCAGCCTGCTCGCGCCGGAAGCGGCGGACGAGTGGATGGTGGACGCGACGGTGGGCGAGGGGGGGCACAGTTTTGCCTTCCTCTCCCGCTTTCCCGGCCTCCGCGTTACGGGAATTGACGTGGACCGGGAGATACTCGCGGTTGCCCGTGAGCGGCTTGCGGTGTTTGCCGGACGGGTCCGGTTTCACGCCGGCTGGTCCGGGGATTTTTTCGCGGAAACGCGAAACGAAGCAGGGGAAAAGCCCGGAAGGATACTTATCGATCTGGGCATAAGTTCCTTTCACTATGAAAAGGGCCGGCGGGGGTTCAGTTTCAGGCGTGATGAGGAACTGGATATGCGGCTCGACCCCCGGTACGGGGAGAGCGCGGGCAGCCTTTTACGGCGGCTTTCGGAGCGGGACCTTGCGGACCTGCTTTACCGGTACGGCGGGGAACGGTTTTCCCGGCGCATTGCCCGCCTTGTCGCGGGGGAACGGCGGCGCGCGCCGGTCTTCTCATCAGTCTCCTTTGCGGAGCTGGTGAGCCGGGCCGTTCCGCCCGCGTTCCGGCGTGGACCCATTCACCCCGCGACGCGGAGTTTTCAGGCCCTGCGCATCGCGGTAAACGGGGAACTGGAAAAACTGCCCGCCCTGCTTGAGGATGCCCTGGCCGCGCTTAAACCGGGCGGGCGGCTTGGCGTTATCAGTTTTCACTCCGGCGAGGACCGGGTGGTAAAAAACTGTTTCCGCGAGAAAAGCCGGGACTCCCGGCGCGCGGCGGAAACGCCGATAAAAGAAAAGGGAGAAGCGGCGTTTCGTCTGGTTACTCCCAAACCGGTGGTTCCCGGCGAAGATGAGCGCAGGAAGAATCCGCCGTCCCGGAGCGCAAAACTCCGGGTGATAGAAAAAACAGCGTTTTTTGGGAAAAGCGCCGGCGAAGGCTGACGGAGTTTTCAGAAAAAAGATCCGCTGAAAAATACCGGTCCGGCGCGTTGCGCCGGTTTTACGGGACTTGTGCGGCCCGAACGGGCGCGCGCCGGTTACCGCGCGAGGAGGAAGCGCATCATGAAAGGCCGTATTGCCGTTTTGTATTGTCTGATCATTACGATACCCCTGTTTCTGTTTGTTCAGAGCTGGCAGTCATCGCGGTACGCGGCGCTTGAACGGGATGTCAGACGGAATGAAATCCGGCAGGAAGAATTAATTGACGCCAACCGCCGCCTGATCGCGGATATCGCGCTCCTCTCATCATCCGCCCGGATCGAGGCGCTCGCGCGGGATACCCTGGGCCTGGAAAAAAAACAGCCCGAAGAAGTACTGCTGATCGACATTACCGGAGGGGATCTTTGAACCGCGCCGTCCCGGAAAAAACAGAAATACTGCTTCGCTACGGCGATCTTGCCGCGCTTCCGGGATTCCGGGTGCTCCGTTTTGACGGGGGCGGCGCGGCGGAAGGATTTTCTTCCGTTTCCATTGATTCAAGAACCGTCCGTCCCGGCGCGCTGTTTGCCGCCCTTGCCGGAAGCGAGGCCGACGGGCACGCTTTTGTGGCCGGCGCGTTTTTGCGCGGCGCGGCGGCGGCGCTCGTCGATGAAACAAAAATCGCCCGGTATGATCTTGAAAACGCGGCGCGGAAATCAGGCGCGGTGCTGGTAGCCCTCGGCGATACCCTCTGGGGATTACAGGAAGCCGCCCGCGTGTATCTCGCGCGGTTTCCCCGGCTGCTCAAAATTGCCGTAACCGGTTCATCGGGAAAAACGACGGTAAAGGAAATTGCCGCCGCCATGATCGGCGCGGAAAAAAATGTGTTCTTTAATGAAGGGAACCTCAATTCCGAAACCGGCCTTCCCCTTTCGGTATTCGGCGTGCGCTCCTTTCACGAGGCCGGCGTGTTTGAAATGGGCATGAACCGCAGGGGGGAAATTGCCGCCCTTGCGCGGGTATTGGAGCCGCATATCGCGCTGATTACCAATATCGGCCCCGCCCATATCGGTTATATCGGCAGTATTGCCGCGATTGTTGAGGAAAAAAAAGCGGTTTTTTCGCGGTTTACCGGAACGGAAACGGCGCTTGTCCCGGAGGACGAACCCTATCGGGAGGACCTGGCGCGCGGCGTCCGGGGAAATGTGGTGTATTATGGCCCTCGCAGCCTTGAGGATTTGGGAGACGTGTTTGACCGGGGACTGGACGGTGCGGAGATAACCTGGGAGGGGGTATCCGCGCCGTTCAGTCTTCCGGGAAAACA
>JAITGJ010000158.1 GCA_031280705.1 Spirochaetaceae bacterium | reverse complement strand
TCGACGGCAACATCGATACCCCCAGCCTAGCACAACAGGCGCGGTGTGGCAAAGCTGTACGTTGCGCTCTGAACGCCGCCCGGTTCCCGTATGGCCGCGCCGCAGGCAGCGAGCGAAGCGGACATCCGGCACGCCGGGGCGGGGCGAAGGAGCGTGTTTCTAGTGCCGTCCCTCCTTTTTCGTGGTAAAATGGAAGCGTGGAGATACTATGTAGGCCGGCGGCGTTCAAACATGGCATAGACGAGGCAGATATTCGCAAAGCCTTTGACCTGTGCTAGTTTAACCGGGCAATGTCCGGCAGAGAGGATACATATCTGCTCCTCTGCTTCGACCGCAGCGGCAATCTGCTGGAGATTATCTATAATGAGCTTGGCGCTGATACCGCCAACGTATTTCATACCATGAAATGCCGCAAAGCGTATCGTGCGCTCTTGCAAGGAAAAAACAATGACAACATTGACCGATGAAGACTATGACGCTTTAGACGACTACTACACCCAGAACACGATCATGCCCGATATGTCAAAGCCCGGTTATTTCAGCGTCCACAAAGCCCATTTGGTCGAAGTAGATGACCTTTCCGCCGGCTGGCTCCGTGTAAAAGCTGAAGCTACACGCAAAAGCACCGCTCAAATCATCGGCGAGATGGTGCGCGAAAAAATAGCGGCGGAGGCGGTGTAGGCTTAGAGCCTGTTCAAAATCTGGAATTGTGGCGTTGCAAACGCCACAATTCTACCTTGCAGGCTCCAAAAGAGTCCGAAAACCGGGATTTTTGCGGTCAATAGACCTCAAAAATCCACAATTTGAACAGGCTCTTACGCTCCGGCGGCAGCATAGACGACACGCTTGTTGAGAGGGCGCAACGGCGCCGGGCGTCTTTTGGAGTTGACGCCGGGGTGCCAGGCGCCGTTTTCGGGGACGCCCAGGACGCCGCCCGGCGATGCCCCGCCCGAAGGCGGGGCGGTTTGTCAGGCTTTCGGCAGGAAATCCGGGTTCATGCCGGACCAGTTGTTTTCAACCTTCATTTCGTCCAGCATTTCGCTGATTTGCCCCCGGTGATGGATCGCGTGGGAGTGGATCATCATCAAAAGGAAGTAGAGCGGAACCGGCGGCCAGGCGGGCGGGCCAAATGTAATGGAAATCGCAAAATCTTCCGGGCGCAGGGCTTCCACAAACTGAATGAAGGCGTCGTTTACCGTATTGAGGTACCCGGCCAGGGTTTTCCACTGGGCTTCCGAAAGCGGGCCGTCTGGCAGCTTGGGCGCTTCGTAGGACAGGGCCTTCCGCGCCGCGGCATTGCCGTTTACGGCGCTTTGGAGGGCGCCGTGGAAAAAGCCCGCGCTCCCGATATAATGGCGGAATGTTTGGGAAAGGCTTTTGAAGTACCCGCCCCGGTCTTTTTCCCGTTCATCATTGGAAAGGCCGCTTAAAATGTCATAAACGGTTTTGTCCGTGGCCTTGTTATACCTGGCCTGTACCAAAAAAACATTTTTCATAGGATCCTCCATAACTAGCAGCGTTTTTCAAAGTCATCATCGTCCGGCCGGCGCGCCGGTCCGCCGGCGGAGCGGCCGGATTTCCCACACGTCAAGTATACTGCTATAGAAGGCTTTTGTGATCGCCGTTACCTAAAAAAAATCTGTCCGCCGGTGATTTGCCCGGTCCGGTTAAACAAAATCCGGTTCCACGGGGACCGGCCGCCGGAAGCCGCCGCCCGGCACGTTATGTCCCGGCGCGAAGTTCCGCGCGAAAAACCGCTTCCCCGCCGCGCCTGCCCTCCACGGCCAGGGCTTCCGTCCATGCGCCGTCATGTTCCGCGCCGGACGGGAGCGCCGCCATTCCGGAGTACAGTTCGATACATTCTCCGGGCATTACTTCCGCAAGATAATTTACGTCCAGCCGGAGGCGGGCCGCGTTTTCCAGCAATTCAGGCGGCGCGAGATCCTGGAGCCAGGAAATATAGCGCGTATTGTTCATGTGGCCGTTAAAGTCAATATCCGAATAACGGGCCGTCCGTTCGGCGGTCTTTGCGAGGCCGTCCCGCGCCTCAAGCCCCGCCGGAGTGCCGGACAGGGCGTCCCGGCCTTCGTTTGCGGGCATTTTGTCCACGACGCTTTGGGGACGAAGTGGCCGCCGCCGGTCCAGGTCCAGGATAAGCCACCCGCTCCGGCCCCGGATGATCGCGCCGCCGCCGGCCATAATATCATAATCCCTGACCGCGAAAAGCCGGTCCGTTCCCCGCGGCCAGGTACGGACCGTGAGGCCGTCCCCCCAGCGGGGCCGCGCATCCATCACCACGGACATGCGGGACAGCACCCAGCCCTGACGGTCGGCCAGCATCACCGCGCGGCCCGCGCCGAGTTCCTCCGCGTGGCTGATCGCCGCTTCCTGAAACACTTCCATGGTTGACGCCAGTGTCAGCCGCCCGGCCCGGTCTACATCGCGCCAGCGTACCGGAAAATCTTCCTGCCAAACCGCTTTCATTCTACCTTAAACTTTGCCATTTCCTGCACCAGCGTTTCAACCAACTGCCTGTTGCTGCCGGAAAGATTGTTCACCTGATTTATCGACACATTGATCTGATCCGCGCCGGTAGCCATTTCGTTCACGCCGCTGGTGATTTCCTGCGTTACCTTTTCCAGATTTTGGCTTTCCCGGATAACTTCCTGGCTTCCCTCAAGCATTTCACGGGAGCTGTTTTTAACCTGCCCGGTGATGCCGTTAAGCCTGCCGATTGCGTCAAGAATTTGCTGGCTTCCCGCGCCCTGTTCTTCCATCGCCGTTCTGATCTGGGCTTCCTGATTCGCCACGGTTTTTACCTGATCATCAATATCCTGGAATTTTTCCAGTACCGTACCGGTCGATTTGGTGATCTTTTCGATGGATTCCGTGATCTTTTTAAGGACGCCGGAAATGGTTTTTGACTGTTCCGCCGCGTTTTCCGCGAGTTTGCGAATTTCATCGGCAACCACCGCGAATCCTTTTCCCGCTTCCCCCGCGTGCGCCGCCTCAATGGCGGCGTTCATGGCGAGCAGATTGGTCTGGCTGGCGATATTTTTAATTACCGAATTTATTTCGATAAGCCCCGCTGACTCGCGGGCAATTTCCTGAATGTCGGCGGAAACTTCCTCCAGCCCGGTCCGGCCCACATCCGACGCCGTGGCGAGGTGCGAAACATTTTTCTCGTTCCGCTGGAGGGTCTGGGTAACGCTCTGAATGTTGGCGAGCATTTCCTCAATGGCAGATGATGACTGGGACACGCTCGCGGCCTGATCTTCCACATGCTTGTTGAGTTTTTCAATATTGAGCGTAACCTGTTCCATGGTAGACCCCGTTTCGGTAACGCTTGCGGATTGGTTGATCGCCTGGTTTTTTATGCTCTGAATGTTCGCGGCGATTTCGTTCACCGCCGCCGCGGTTTCCGCCATGCTGGTAGAAAGATCGTTTCCCATGCCGGACAGTTTTACGGTCATTTCCTTGACGGTAATAATCATGTGTTTGATTTTATCCAGCGTCAGATTGAAATAGGATGCCAGAATACCTATTTCATCCATCCGGTTTGCGGTAATCCGGGGCGTAAGATCGCCGTCGCCCTCAGAGAGCCCCTGGAGAATCGTGCTCATGGAAAAAATCCGCCTGAAAATGCCCCGGAGGAAAATTGCCGTAATGACAATGGCGATGGCGCCAAGCACCAGCGCAACGCCGATCTGCCGCACGGCCTGGAGGCGTATATCACGATTGAGATCGCGGGCATCAAAATCACAGCCTATCGCGCCGACAACGGCCCCCCGGGAATTTTTTACCGGCGTAAAGATTGTTACCAGATCAAGGCCCGTTTCAACGTCCATGTCGATTTGACTGTGCTCGGAGGCGCCGGTTTGCAGTGCCCGCTTGAACGCCTGGCCGTAAAACGTCGTGTCCACCACGGTGCCCGGCTCCGAATAATCCTGTCCGCCGGGAACATCGCTCCCGTCAGCGACATAGTGCCAGGCGGTTCCCCCGCTATCGCCGTTTATGGGGGCAACGGCGTACAGGAACAGCGCGGTGGAGCTTGTCTGCTTTTCATAGAGCGCCTTTTGCAGTTGAATAAAATAGCGGTCGTTTGAAACGGGATTCCGCGCCAGCGTTTCAAACCGGTCCCCGTCAATAACTACCGTTACGATTTCCGTGGAAAGCGCCGCGCCGTCTTTTGAGAAAATTCCGATGGCGATTTCCGCGCTTTCCCGCAGCCCCAGAAAGGTAAGAAGGCCGCAGATAACAACAATGGCTCCCGAAAAAAACGCAATGAACTGCGTTTGGAGGGATACTTTTACTTTTTTCATTAATACCTGCCTTTTTCCCGGCGCGGCTTCCGCCTCCAACGCGGACGCGCCCTGTTTTGTGGATTGGACCTGTCCGCCAATCCGTGCCTTTGACTGTTTTCCCATCCGGCGCATGGGGTCTTTATCAAACAATGAACAACGCTATTCAAGCGCGATGATCAGAGCAAATACCCCCTTGCTGTTTTCCGATTCCGCGGTGAACCGTATTTCATCATTTTTGCAATGCGCGCTTTCCGCCGGAAAATACTCCGCTCCCGCCGCCGCCGCTGTCCGCGCGGTAATTGACCCCTGGCTTTTGCCGAGCCGCGCCCGGATCTGGGTACTGTTCAATTTTTCTTTCGCGTAAAAAATGACCAGATACTGTGCGTCCGTTCCGGCGGTAATCCAGTTGTCCCCGCCGGGAAGGGTCAGGTAACTTTCCGCGTAATCGAGCACCGGAACAACCGTGCTGTTTTCCGGGGGAAACACCCGCGTAATTTCACCGCCGTTTATGGAAAAGGCGTACAGATACGCCGGATCCGTATTCCCAAGGAGCAGGCGGCAGCGCGTCCCGGCGGAAAGGCCGGAAACGGCGTAGTAGCCCTCCCGGGTAAACGCCACGGGCAGCGTTCCCGGCGCCGCTCCGTTTACGCCGGCGGCCTCCACCCGGGCAAATCCCGAAAAGCGGCTCGTATCGCTCCAGACGGCAAGGTTTTCAATAATTTCATAGGCTTCGCGCACCCACTGCCCAAATGTTTCATAGGTTATCCAGATAAAGCCCGCATTGCCCCATTTCTTGCCCCAACTGTTCAGCACCTCAAACGCGCCGCCGTGGCGGCTGTCATCGTATCCCACCACCACCAGTGCGTGTCCGCCATAATAGCGATGCGGATTTTCGCCGGGCTGCCAGACGCCTATCGCGTGCAGAAAGGATTCGGGCGTATTCATCCCGATAATCACGGGCCGCATTTCGGCAAGGCTTTTTTTCACGGCGAGCACGTGTCCCGGCCCGGTATTGCCCCGGCCCGGCCGCTCGGCGCGGAACAGCGTTACATAATCGGCAATCGTATAGCGCCGTTCCCCGGCAAATTCCTCAAGCGATACCTGCCTGAAATCAGTAGTCCGCTCGGCGGCAAGCATCCGGGGCGTACCCTCATCGCGCATCAAATCCAGCGCGGAAAAAATCTGCATTCCCGAAAGGCACGACGGATCGTTATTGACGCTTTTGTACACAAACACCGGAGAATACACATTTCCCGTGATGGTCCGCGTCTGCCGCCGGTCCGTGATCACGGATTCCGATATGGTACGCGCGCCATAGGCCGCGGCCCATGCCACGCAGGTACCGTAGGGCGTCTGATCGCCGGGAATGGGGGCGTATTTTTTGAGGGATACCTCAGCGGGCAGCGCCTGATACGTGCGCGGCGCAAGAACTGCCCGCTGGGGCAGCGTGTCGTAGCGTTCGCCATCCAGCAATGCCCCCCGGATAAAGGAACCCTGATCCGGGGCTTCCTGCGCGAAAAGCGCCATGGTTCCCCATATAAGCAGCATTGCGCCGGTTTTGCGTGTCATCATTTCCCGCCTTTGCCGCCCGTATATACCGGCCTGCGATTACCTGCCGGGGAACACGGGCGGACGCTCTGGTGAAGGTATCCCAATACCATGAAGTTTGAACACTCTTTAGTATTATACAAGAGAACGAATAAGGCAAATAATCCGTGCCCAAACCGCGCAGCGGTTTGGGCTTG
>JAITGJ010000051.1 GCA_031280705.1 Spirochaetaceae bacterium | reverse complement strand
CTCTGTGTGACCGGGCGCGGCGTAAACAGACTGCGGCAGCTTCGCTGCCGAGTTATGTGCCGTACGGTTGCTTCAGTGTATGACTTTTAAGCCTTCTTTTCTGTATAATTCCATATTTTATGGATATTTCCCCTAAACTTTCCGGACTATAATAAATCATATTGTTTTCGTCCAACAGGATTGTTTTTATTTCCTCTGATAAGCGGTTTGTCTCTAAAAATGACCATAATAAAACATGCGTATCAGCCAAATAATTCATAAATTTATTAGTTCCTCGTCAGTCATTTTAAAATCAAAGGGAAGGCTTTCTATTAATCCCGGCAAAGGGGGTGTATGTTCAAATCGTTTCGCGGTTTGAGCGGACGCACCGTTTCCTGATTTTTTCCAGACGCTCATGGTGGGCATTGACCCTGCCCAAAACGATGATTTCTTCTTCGGTAAGCGCACTAAACTTTTCAAGCTCGTCTCTGGAAAGGCTCCGCACGGCCAGAAGATAGTGATTATCGAGGAGCAGTAATTTCTTTTGGATGGACGGGCTGAGCGCGTCGAATTTTTTCAAAGCGCCTGCCGTTCCGGCAAAAAAAATCATAATAACGCAGAACGGAAGCAGTACAAAAAGAGAAACCGGTATCACTAGGTGAATCATGCCGTATGCTCCCGGAAAAAGTACTTAATATTTGTATGGGGGGGGGGGGGGGTAACATTCGTATACCATAGCTTGCATATTATGGCTCATTATGATTGCGGCGCGGCGTATGTGCCGGCGTCCAAAATCCGGGAGACCGGATTTTGGACGCCGCACAAAGCCGCAGGGTAATGGTACTACGGGATGATAACCGGCACATCACCATCAGTACCCGGATAATAATCTAACTCGTGCGGCGTAACACCCGTGTAGAAGGTCCCGTTCCACACTTTGAAAGTTAGGCTGGTGGCAATGATACCAGAAACCGGGACAAAGCTGCCGTTACTGTCAAACTCCCCGTACTGCGCCGTACCCGGGCTTTCTATGGACAGAGACGCGGTGGCGCTGTTGTCGCGGTCGTGGTCGGAGTCGTAATCGGTATTCCTCAATATTACCTCCGGCTCAACGAAGTAAAAGCCGGGATACTGCTCCCTGAAGGGATTAGCCCGCCAGATCCTGAATGACTCATCCGCCCTATCGCCGAATATTGTGCCTCCGGTCATCTGGAAGCTTCCATGCACAACCACGCCGCCGCCGTGGCTCGTTGAGGCGGTATTGCCATAGATAATGGTGCGCCCGTTCATGGCGAACAGCCCCGCTTCGACAAACACGCCGCCGCCCTTATTATGGGCCGTATTGGCGCGTATCGTGCTCTCCCCGTTCATCGTGGCGCGGGAATTGGAACCTGCCATATAGAGACCGCCGCCGTTGCCGGCACTCGTTGATGCATTGCCGTATAGCGCGGCGTAGCCGTTCATGGTAAAGGCGCCCGCCGACCGTACGGCAACCCCGCCGCCATAAGCGGCCGTACCGCCGGCTACCATGGTGTAGCCGTTCATGGTAAGACGCCCGCCTTCTTGTACGGCAACCCCGCCGCCGTAAGAGGCCGTACCGCCGGATATCAAGGCGTTATCCGTCATCTCAAAAAGCCCGTTATTATTGACCAGCGCCACGCCGCCGGCTGCGGCAGCGTTCGAGTTGCCGGTCGCCGCCGCGCCGCCTTTCATGACCAAATTCCCGCCGTTCACGCAGATCGCCGGAGCGCTGTTGCTCCCGTGTCCGCGGATGGTTATGGTACGCAGGAGTATCCTTACGCCCCCGGGAACATAAAGCAGAACGCCGTTATCAACCAGCGAGATGGACTCAAACCCGGTCTTTCCCCGCACCGACACGGTAACGCCGCTTCGCGTAACCGGCGGATTGGCCGCGTTAAAGGGAGCGCCGGACGTATTGCCGCTGCTGTTTTGCAGGGCAATGCCGCGCCACACATTGAACACATAGTTTTCATTGGGAGGCGTATTGGCGTTTACCGCGCTAACCGCGGCTATCCAGTCGTTCGCGTTGTATATATCGAACGTATCGGGCAGGTTTTCTTCGCCAAAGTCTTCCACATTAATGGCCCAGTCCGCTATCGCCGTCCAGCGCGCGTACACGGTAAACGGACCGGTTACGGGCGGGGAGGGAAAATTGAAGGGGGTGATACCGGCGGCGTCCGCGTACCAGCCGGCAAAGTCATACCCCGCGCGCGTGGGGGCGGCGGGTTCCACGGCCTGGCTTTCCGCCGCGAAAAGGACCGGTGAAACAAAACTCCCGCCCTGCGCGTCAAAAGTAACCAGAAAATACACCACGCCCGTTTCCAAAAGCGCGTCCCAGCCCTCATAGGGAGATGTATACTGCGCCTGGTTTCCGGTGTAGATATACGCCAGATCGTCGGCCTCATTGTAGTACGCCCAGCCGGGCTCCGGCGTACCGGTGAGGGCGGCGTGATTCGCCCGGTTCCCCTGCCAAAAGAAGGAAGTAGCGGCGCTGCCGCCGGTAAGCACGGCCCAGTTCCCGTTCTCATACACCAGGGCCGTCTTTGACGCGGTGTTGTAATAGGCCCAGCCGTTTTCAGCCGGTTCCGGGTGCGCCGCGAAGGAGCCTTTCCAGACCATGCCGCCTTTCCCGCTGATCACCGTGGTTTTTTCGATATCGTCAATATGCCAGAAACCCTGCGCGGGAAGGCAGGACGCGAAAACAAGCGCGAAAAGGACGCCCAAAAACGCCCCGGCGCACATCAAACGTCCCCGCCTGGCCGGGGCGCCGTGTTTAGTAGTGTGATAATTATGCTTCATGACTGTCCACCTTAAAATAGACTCTAAATAGTGTCTGTCCATAAAGTCGGTTACTTTATGGACAGACCTCTTCACCATATCATGCGGTTACGAGCCTGTCAAGTGAAATTTTACCGCATAGAGACAATTTTATCACATATACACAATTTTTTCCATACGGCGGCGTTTTTTGACGGCTTTTTATCCCTTTTCTTGGCGCAGTTTCGGGTCGAGGTAGTCGCGCATACCGTCGCCGATAAAATTCGCGCCGATGGACATGGTGAGGATGCCGAGGCCGGGAAAGGTTGCCAGCCACCAATAGGCAAGGTAATTCGCGCCGTCAGAGACCATCGCGCCCCATTCGGGGGCGGGGGGCGGCGATCCCAGGCCGAGGAAACTGAGCCCGGAAAAAAGAAGGATCGCGTTGCCAAAATCCACGGTGGCCATCACCAGGACCGAACCCACGGAATTGGGGATTATCTCCCGGAAAAAAACCCGGAGGTGCGACGCGCCCATTGATTTTGACGCCTCGATATATTCGCTTCCACGGATTTGGATCACGGCGCTCCGCATGAGGCGGGCAAACCCCGGCCACCACACGATGACCATGGCGATAAGGGTGTGGAACAGACTCGGTCCCAGCGCCGCCGAAATCACCATGGCCAGAATAATGGTGGGGAACGCCTGGACCAGTTCCGAAAGGCGCATCATGATTTCGTCAACCACGCCGCCCGCATAGCCCGCGATGCCGCCGAAAATGACGCCGGCAAGCGCCGCGAAAATGATCGTAAGGAGGCTCCCGGTAATGGAAACGCGCGCGCCCATCAGGACGCGGCTCAGGATGTCGCGGCCCAGGCTGTCCGTGCCGAACGGATGCGCCGCGCCGGGCGGTTCAAAGCGGGCCGCAAGGTCCTGCGCGAGGGGGTCGTAGGGGGCGATGAGCGGCGCGAGCAGGGCGAGGACGATCCACAGGCCGCAGATCAAAAGCCCCAGCGCAAAAAGCCGGTTCCGCCGGAACAGCCGGATAAACGCCGTCACCGGTAACGCACCCGGGGATCGAGCACCCCGTATAAAATATCGATAAACAAATTGATCCCCACATAGTTAAGGGCGATAAGGAGCGACACCCCCACAATAGCGGGAAAATCCAGATTTTGGGCGGACTGGAACGCGTACTGCCCGATGCCCGGCCAGGCGAAAATCGTCTCCACCAGGACCATGCCGGAAAGCAGATTGCTGAACCCCATGCCGATAACCGTTACCACCGGAAGCAGGGCGTTCCCCAGGGCGTGTTTGCGGATCACGTCTTTTTCGGCGAGTCCCTTGGCGCGGGCCGTCCGCACAAAGTCCTGCGTCAGCGCCTCAAGCAGGCTGCTGCGGGTGGTCCGCGTGATAAGGCCCATCGTAAACATACCGAGGCACGCGCCGGGAAGCACGAGGTGGCGCAGCGCGTCGAGAAAGAGTGAAAAATTCCCGGCGAGGAGCGCGTCAAGCAGAAAAAACCCCGAAACATGGGCCGGCGGCGTAACGCGGGAAGAAACCCGGCCCGGTCCCGGCGCGATACCCAGCGTCAGGTAAAACACGTAGAGCAGGATCAGCGCGAGCCAGAACGACGGCACCGAAACCCCGAAAATGGAAATCCCCCGGAAAAGCTGCTCGGAAAGGGTATTGCGCCGGATGGCGGAGATCACTCCAAAAAGCATCCCGAAAAAAACGGCGAACGCCATGCCGAACACGGCAAGCTCCACCGTGGCCGGATAATGGCGCAGAAGATCGTCCAGCACCGGGCGCTGGGTGCGTATGGAAATACCCAGATTTCCCTGGAGGAGATTTTTAAGATAGGCGGCGTATTGCCGGTGGAAGGGCTGATCCAGCCCCCATTTGGCGCGGAATTCCGCCACCAGTTCCGGGTTTCCCAGGCTCCGCTGGCTTAAATTCGCCGCCACGGGGTCTGAGGGCACCGCGTGGGAAAGCAGAAATACCACAAAAGAGACGCCGATCATCAGAAAGAAAAGGAGCACAAGCCTCCGTGCGAGATAGCGTAACACGTCTCCACTCCTTTTCTTCCCGTGATCCGGCCGTCCGCGCGCCTATTCGGCGATGCGCTTAAAGTCAAGCCGCTGCATATTGTAGTCCACGCCCGTAAGGCCCGTCCGGACGGCGTACTGGCTTGCGTGCTGGAGCAGCATGGCATAGGGCGTATCCTCTATCAGGCGCGCCTGAATTTCGGCGTAGAGGGCGTTGCGTTTTTCGTTGTCCACTTCCGTGGCCGCCCGCCGGCCCAGCGCGGCGAGCGCGGGGTTCATCGCCTCCGTCCAGTTTGCCCGCAGCCCCACCACGTTCCCCGGAAGGAACGCGAGCTGGCTCGTGTTCTCGTAATAATCGGGCTGCCAGTACCAGAGGCCCAGGCTCTGTTTGCCCGTGCGGTAGGTATCCAGCGAAATGGTTACCTCTTCGGGAACCAGTTCCACGGCTATATTGATCGCTTTAAGATCGTTCTGGATTTTCTGCGCCATGAGTACCAGGTCCACGCCGAGCACCTTGTTGGTGGGCACGTACAGTTTTGTGCTGAACCCCGCCGCGTGGCCCGCCTCCGCCATCAGGGCGCGCGCCTCCGCCGTCCGGGGGTAGCCGGAAATATCCGCTTCGCCCAGGGAGCCGGAAAGCCCGATGGGGAAGGGCGCCCGCGGCGTTACCATGCGGGGACCGGCGATGGTCTGAATACCGGGATAATCCAGCGCCAGGCGGATCGCCTTTTGCACCAGGGGATGTGCCGCCGGGCCGCCCACCGCGGGGGAGCGGTTCATCAGGAGAAAACTTGCCGTCAGGGACCGGGCGTCCATAATCGTAACGCCCGCTACGCCCGCGAGCTGTTTTGCCTGCTCCGGGCCAATATCGAAGGCCACGTCAACGTCTCCCCGCTGGAGCATCATCGCCTGGGTATTCGGGTCGGGCACGGATTTAAGCGTTACCCGGTCAAAGTGGGGACGCGCGCCCCCGTACCGGGGATTCCGCTCCAGCACAACCTCCACATTCGGGGTATGGGTAACGATCTGATACGGCCCGGACCCGGCGGAATGCGTATCGAACCAGAGTTTGGCCGTATCGGCGGTCCCGGCATCCGGCCCGCTTACCGCGCCCCGGGTTTCCGCTTCCGTGGCGTCTATAATATTGAACACAACGAAGGTCAGCTTGTAGGGAAACGCCGGATCGCTTTCCGCAAGCCGGTAAACCACCGTATAATCATCGGGAGTTTCGATAGCCACAATCCCTTCGGCCATAAACGAACCTGAGCCTCTCAGGTTGATCATCCGTTCATGGCTCCACTTGACATCGCGGGAGGTAAGCGGATTGCCCGTGGAAAACGTAATGTCCCGCCGCAGGGAAAAGGTGTACACCGTACCATCCGGGGTTACGTCATAGCCCGACGCGGCGCCGGTTACCAGTTTATCGATGCCGCCGTCGTACTCCATCAGGTTGTTGTAGCACGACGCGAGTATCCACTCGCTGAACGGTTCGTAGGCCAGGGCCGGATCAAACGTTTTGTGATCCGGATTTGCCGCGACGATAAGGTGCTTTTCTTCCGTCCCCTTGCCGCCGCCCGAACACCCGCCCAGAACGAACGCCGCCGCGAGGAGCGCCATTGCCGCGAGAAGCGGCGTTGCGGCCCGCCGGGCCGCATTTACTTTTTTGTTCATAATTCCCCCTTAAGAGTAACGGGCCGCGCCCGTCCCGCCCCCATTCTGCCTGTTTGGAGGGTTTGTTGCAAGCGTTCGGCGGGAGGGAGCGCCCAAACCCGGGCGCGAACAATTGGGCGCGTTCCGGGGAGTCCGCGGCGGCGGCGTGTCCCCCGGCGGGTTCTCTTGCTCACCGCGAAAAATACGCCGCAAAGTACAGCAGGTAGATATGGGCGGGGTAGAAAATGTAGAA
>JAITGJ010000271.1 GCA_031280705.1 Spirochaetaceae bacterium | reverse complement strand
CCTGCCACCCGATACGCTCGCGAATCACCCCGTTTAACGCTCTGGCATAAAATGCGCCGGGTTACGCACGGTTACAGTACGCCGCCGTGCGGGAGGGGAGGGGCATCCTTTTGATGCGGGCGCTTGCAACTTGTTTAAATTCAGGATTTAATGAGGTGAAGAAGCGCCGTTCCGGGCGGGCCGGAATGGCGGGGCCCCATAGCTCAGAAGATAGAGCATTCGCCTCCTAAGCGAAGGGTCGCCTGTGCAATTCAGGCTGGGGTCATACCGGGATTGTCCGGCGGCCCGGTTGATCGGCCGCCGCACAGGTCTTTGGAATATGCCGGACGTCCGTGAACGCGGCCACGCGGCCCGTGAACGCGGGCCATGCAGCCCGTGAACGCGGCCCGTGTTGTCCGCATCCGGCATATTCAGTCAAAACACCCGCAAACTGCTCCCATCAACAGTGATACTGTTTTCAGGTTGCCGCTTCCTGTCCCGCCGCGCGGGCTTTGGCGCGTTCGGCGTTTTCCCGCGCGTAAAGGGCCGCTTCCCTGTCGTCGATTTTGTAGAGGAACAGGGTCATAAAAGACGCGCAAAAGTAACAGACCGCCGGAAGCCCGCCCAAAAGCAGCATAAATTTACGGGTAAATTCGGGCGTTACCTCCATGCCCGTTTTCCAGCCGATAAGCGCGAGGCCGTAAAGCCCCAGTGAACCGCCCACAAACTGGGAAACTTTCATGGGGATATTCATGAGGGAGTTGGTAACGATTCTGTTGTCGATGCCGGTTTTCCAGTAGCCGTACTCCCCGCAGTCGATAATGTAGCTGACGCCGAACCCGCTGTACAGGGCCGCGGAAAGGCCGGAAAAACACATGATCGCGATATAGACGGCCACATGGTGCGCGGCAAAGAAAATAATGCAGACCGCGGAAATACCGGCAAGAAACTGTCCCGTAAAGCGCGCTTTTTTCCTGCCAAGCCTGAGTCCGATTTTGGGGCCTATCATGGTGGATACGAGGCTGAACAGGGTGGTGATGGTGGTGGCCGCCGCCATAAGGAGCAGTTTTGGATCATGCAAAATATAGATGTAGTAATACGCTACCATCTGCAGGGGAGAAAACAGGCCGATAAAGTACAGGGTTCCGGATATCAGGTAGATGATAAGCTGCTTGTTGGTAACGACACAGCGAATCATGTCCTTGACGGTAATTTTGGGCCGCGCCGCCGCACGGGAAGGATCGTTTGGCTGGTCGTAGGGCTTTGCCACGCGCGAAAGCATGCTGAGCGCCGCGATATAAAAAAGGCCGTATGCCGCCGCGATAATAATATACGCGCTGCGGGTGGAACCCACGATGCCGGCGACCGCGTTTCTGACGGGCGCGCTGGTTGACGCGGTGAGTACGGTTGCTACCGTGGTCAGCCGTACCGCGGCGATAGCGAGCCGGTTCCGGTTGTCGATGGACGGACCGGAAAGCAGGGAAAGTACGCCGTACTGTACGGTGGTAACAAAACTCTGCGTCGTATTGACCATCAGATACGCCACGATGACCAGAATTGCCCGGACAAAGAGCGGCAGGGGAAGGGGCAGGAACGAAAGAATGAGGCCGGTATAAATGATAAACCGCGGCAGACCGAGCCACGGCGTATATTTCCCGCTCCGGAAATTGGCGCTTTCGATAATGCCGCCGACACTAAAACTGATCAAAAAGTCGATAACGCGGGCGGCGAGCAGAATGGTCCCCAGGGTTCCCGCGGTAATTTTGAGGTCTTCCGTGAGAAAAATATTGAGGAACTGAAGCGGCACCATCCCCAGCGCCAGTATCGCGCCAAAGGACGCGTACCCGGTCAACTCTTTTCGGGTTACTGTTTTTGTTTCCATCTGAATATTCCTTTGCGGGTCCTGCCGCTACCGCCCGGAGGCGGGATGATTTTTGTACCAGTCAGGATCGTCTGCGATCTTCTGGTATTCATCGGCAATCCATGCGTTGCGCCGGTTTATTTCGGGGTCGTCTGCCGCGCCGAGAATAATGCCGCAGAAACCGTACCCGCCGCCGGGCGCGTATTTTTCGATGGATTTCCGTACTTCCGCGCGGACGCCCTCTTCCCCGGTTTCCGCGTAGGACGCCGGGCCGTTCTGCCTGAAGCCGCCGATAACGGCGAATTTCCTGCCGTGCTTTGCCTTGATGGCCAAAAGATCGTTGGATTCTTCCGCGGGCTCCCAGCCGTTGATGCCTATTTCCACAAAGTCGTCCGTTAAAATCATATTCTGTCCGCAGTCATGCAGCAGCACCGGGAGGCCCGCCTCCTTGAATACATTGATGTACCGTTTCCAGTACGGTTTGAACAGTTCCCGGAACATTGAGAGGGATACAAAGGGTCCGCGGTGATGGGCGATGTCGTCGCCGATAGTGCCAAAATCGGGTTTATAATGGACGACTATCTCTTTGGCAATCGTAATATAAAAATCAGTGATGTATTCCATAAATGCCTTGACTTCTTCGCCTTCGCTCGCGCACGCGACAAGGGCGTTCTCAAAGCCCATGATCCCGTACAGTGCCTGAAAAAAACCGGAGGAGGAGCCGCATCCCATGGGAAGATCCGGATTCCAGTTTTCGCGGGCCTTTTTCCCCGCCGCGGCCCAGCCGACGCCGGACAGATCGGGCAGCTTGATATGATCCCGCCAGGCGCCCATTTCTTCAAAAAGATACCTGCCGGGAACTTGAATAGGCCCCGTGCCCGGCACCATGGTATACTCAACGCCCCAGAGGTCCTTAAAGCTCCCCCCGGCGGCGGCCGCGCCCATGCGCCCGGCCATGAGCGGCTCTACCGGTGCGGTATACATCCGGTAGCGGGGAACGTACTCCGGCATTTCCCCGTTAAGAAGCAGCATAAAATTGTCCTTGATCGACAGCATAGATTCCCTCCTGTCCGCCGTACCGCGCCGCCTTCGGCCCCGAACCCGGCGGACTTGTTATTGTCTCATGGAAAACAGGGGATAAAAAGCGTAATTTCATGATATTCATGGGGAAGAATTTGCGCCGGCTCCGGACGGAAGAAACGGCGCGGGATATTTTGCGGATAAAAAAATCCAGTACGGACGATAAAAGCCCGCGCGCGGCGGCGGATCAGGCGGGACGGCTTGTTTTGTGCGTCAGCGTTAGAATCCGGGCCTGCCCGCGTTCCGGGCCGTCTCCACGATACCCGGCAGTAGGGCGAGAATCCGGTCCACCTCGTCTCCGGTATTATAGACGCTGAGCGAAACGCGGAGCGCGCTCCGGGCGAGTTTTTGGCCATAGCCCATGGCAAGGAGCGGCGCGGGCGGATTAACGGACCCCACGGAGCAGGCCGAACCGGAACTGACACAGATGCCCTCCCGGTCAAGGAGTACCACGAGATTTTGCCCCTCGACACCTTCAAGCCCTTCAAAGACAAAGGAGGCGAGGCCGGGAAGCCTTTCTTCGGGGTGGCCGGTGAGGCGCGTACCGGGAATGGCCAGTACGCCCGCGATGAGGCGGTCCCGGAGGGCGCTTATCCGCCGGTTATTTTCTTCCATGTTTTGGACGGCCTCTTCCAGCGCCGCCGCCATGCCCGCGATAAGGGGGACATTCTCCGTACCCGACCGCCGTCCCTTTTCCTGCCCGCCGCCAAAGATAAGCGGGAAGGGGATCAGGGGGACCCGCGCATACAGGGCGCCGGCTCCCTTGGGGCCGTGAAATTTGTGGGCAGAAATGGTGAGGAGGTCCACCCCCGTTTCCCGCACGCCGATGGGGATGTGCCCCGCGGCCTGCACCGCGTCGGTGTGGAACAGAACCCGCCGTTCATGGGCCGCGGCGCACAGTTCCTTGATGGGCAAAATGGTGCCGGTAACATTATTCGCCGTCATAATGCTTACCAGAATCGTGTCGGCCCGGATCGCCCGGCGGAGATCACCGGCGCTTACCATCCCGTTTTCCGCGGGCGGAAGGAGCGTTACCTCAAACCCCCGTTCCTCAAGTTTTTCCAAGGTACGGAGAACCGCGCTGTGTTCGATTTGAGTGGAGATGATATGCCGCCCGCGCGGCGCGTACTGTTCACACACGCTGAAGAGCGCCCAGTTATCGCCCTCGGTGCCGCCGGACGTAAAAAAAATCTCGTTATTGCGCGCGCCCAGCGCCGCCGCCACCTTGCGGCGGGATGCTTCCAGGCATTTTTTCGCCTCCTGCCCCAGGCTGTAGATGGCGGAAGGATTCCCGTACCCGGTAGAAAAGAGGGGAAGCATCGCGTCCAGCGCCGCGCGGGAGACCGGCGTGGTGGCGGAATTATCCGCGTATATCAGCTTGTGTTCCATAACGGGGACTCCTCTTTCCAGAGAAAACACGGTCCGGTAACCGTACCACGTCCGCCGCCGTCTCCGTTACGGAGCCCGTTACGGAGCCCGGCGCGGACGCGTCATGCGGCGCGGCTACCGAATTACGCAAAGCGCCGAAAATCCACCT
>JAITGJ010000244.1 GCA_031280705.1 Spirochaetaceae bacterium | reverse complement strand
GGACGCTTACCGCTCCTTCCGAGCTCCCGGCAAAAACGGAAAGCGCGCAAAAAACGGGAATGGAACCCGCGCCGCTTCCGCACGGCATTTCCGCCGGGCGCCTTGACGTTGCACGCCTTGACGTTGCACGTCTTGACGTTGCACGTCTTGACGGATTTTTCCGGTTTTTTTCCCTGCCCCTGGAAAGCGGCCTTCGCTCCCTCTTCCTGAAAGAAACGCGGCGAAACGGCGGAGAAGCGGCGGCGCTCGCGCGCGCGGCTTCGGCGTCCAAGGGGGTGTCCCTTACCGCTGAAGCCCTTGCGCGGTACGCCGCCGCCATCGATCCCCGCCTCCGGCTCCCGCGCGGAAAAGACGGCCGCGGGAGCGCGGAAGCGGCCCCCTCCCCTGCCGAAGCCGTCCCTCCCGGCGGCGGGCCGTTCTCAAAGAACGATCCCCTGCCCGGCGGCATACCGGAAGCGCTTCGCCGCGCGCTCGAATACGCCCGCCGGGAAGCGGCGCCGGATGGCGCGCCGGACGAACCGTCAGACGGCGCGCTCGCCATTCTGAACCGGCTTCCCGGAAAGAACGGCGCGCGGTGGGTCGTGTATCCCTTCGATTTTTCCGCAAAAAACATTGCATTCACCGTTTCCGTCCGGTTATTATATAGAACGGAAGACGCCGTTACGCCCTGCCGCCTCGCGGTGGACATTGCGGCGCGGCATTACACGGAGCATAATACGGACGGCGGGGAAGCCGGCCGGTCATGGCTTTTTGTGCTGGAACGGCCCGGCGGCGTGGCGTGGCGGAGTATGCGGGTGTTCCGCTCCCCGCCCCCGCCGGAAAAAGAGCGGCGGCGTCTTGAGCGGGCGCTCCGCGCGGAAATGGGAGGCGGTTTCGCGGGAGCGCCGGGCGCGGCGGCAATCAGTCTGGCGGCGGATTACACGCCCTTTGCCGACGCCCTGGACGCGGAAACCGCTCCGGTTGATGTGGCGGTGTAGCGGGCCGTTCCCGGCTGCGGGAACGGGGCGCGGCATGGCGCGGGGTATCCGGTGAAAAAACGGCGGGAAGAAACGGTTCACCGTTACGCGGCGGCCCTTGCGTACCGGGCGGAAGACCCGGCCCCCCGTGTGCTGGCCGCCGGTACGGGCGGAGCCGCGGAACGGATCGTTACGGCGGCGCGGGAAGCGGGCGTCGCCATTGTTGAGGACGCGCCCCTGGCCGCGCTCCTCGCAGCGCCGGCGCGGAGCGGGGACTATGTACCCGCCGCGTGCTGGGAAGCGGTGGCAAAAATCCTCGCCTTTGTCTGGAAAAACGAAGAAGCGCGGGGCCAGGTACAAAACAGAAGCTTTGGAAAGAGCGCAAACGGCGGTATCTTACGGAGCTTTTTTAAGGAAGGAAAACGGTGAGAATTGAAGTCAGTACGCTGCGGCCCGGCGTCAGTTTTACCAAGCCTGTTTATATAGAAGACGATAATCTTTTGGTGCCGGCGGGGATCGCGGTACGCAAGCGGGATATTCAGCACCTCACGTCATGGGGCATTTATACCGTGGAAACCGATGGGGAAATGGTACTGCCCCGTCTTGACCGCTCCGTCCTCGACAATCCTGGCGACGCCAATCTTGGCGACGCCAACAATGGCGCGGCCCAAAACGCGGCGGCGCGGGAAAACGAACCGTATCGCCGTATCGTGCAGAGCCTTGAGGCGGTGTACGCAAAACTCGCGGCAAAAACCCTGCCCCAAAGCCAGGAGATAAGCGGCATCGCCGCCGCGCTTCGCCGGGCGATGGAAGAAGGGAAAAGCCGTTTTGCCGCGCTCGCGGCGGAAACAGCCGCGCTCGCGGCGGAAACAGCCGCGCAGTCCGCCGCCGGAAAAAACGCGGAGACCGGACGCGCCGTGTTTATGGCCGTACTCGCCGTTCGTATGGGAGCCGTCCTTCGCCTTTCCGCGTCCGATCTTGAAGGGCTGGTAAACGCCGCCCTCCTCCACGGGACGGGAAGCCCGCTCCCCGCGCCGGTCCTTTTGGGGGGAACTTACGGCGAAAACGAACAGGCCCCCTTAAAGGCCCACTTTGCCCTTCCCCTCAAAATCGCGCGGGAATACAACTGGCCCCTCGCGGGGCGGATCCTTTCCCAGCATCACGAGTGGGAAGACGGCCGGGGATGGCCCGGCAAAGCCGCGGGCGGAACTATCGAAAACGGCGCGAAAATCCTCGCGGCGGCGGAGGCATACACGGCGCTTCCGGGCGGCGCTTCCGGGCCGGCTGCGGGGCAGGACGCCCTGAACCGCCTGGTACGGGAAATGGGCCGCCGCTATGCCCCCCCGGTCATAAAAGCCCTCGCGCGGGCGCTTGCCGTATACCCCGCCGGGAGTTTTGTCGCCCTAAACGATAACGCGGTCGCCGTTGTTATGGAAACCGCCCCGGCCGCGCCGCTCCGGCCCAAAATACGGATCGTCATAGACGGCGCGGGACGGAAATCAGCCCTGGGGACGGTTATCGACCTTGCGCAAAACAAAAACCTCCATATCGTAAGGGCCGTGGACGCGCCCGTTGGCTGAACAGGGCGGGAACGGCGCCGCGCCTTTGACGCCCCGGAAGACGGCGGGCAAGGCGGGTGAAGACCGGGCCGCGGCATGGCTTACGGCGCGGGGGTTTGAGATTATTGCCCGGAATTACCGTTCCCCCGCCGGAGAGGTGGATATTATCGCTCTGGATGGGGAAACCATCGTCTTTGTTGAGGTAAAAGCCTGGTCAACGTACCACATCGACAACCTGGACCGGGGCATTGACGCGAGAAAACAGCGGCGGATCATAGAAACCGCTAAGTATTTTCTTAATGCGCATCGAAAATATAATAACAGGACCGTCCGGTTTGATGTTGTTTTCATCAACCGGGACGAACTTATCCACTTTCCTTCGGCTTTCATGGAGAATGTATGATTCCGGCGTCAGCGGCAAAGCCGCCGGCATTTTTAGCAATGCCCCACCCTCCCCCGACACGAATTGAAATTCTCCGGGAAAAGATAGATAATGAAGACTATCTATACGAAGCGATTCAGCGCATCGCCCAGATTTTGAGCAACGAGATTCTGGATATTCACCACGGAGGAATTTATCATGAGCGGCAGCGAAAGGGGAGGAAATAACCGCCGGAAACCGTCCGCAAAACGCCGGGACCGTGCCGAGGCGGCGTCCCCGCCGCGCGGCATCCGGGAGGATCCGGGCAGGAAAAAACGCGATAAGGGCGGCGGCCGGGAATCGTTTGCCAAAGCGCCCCCCGCGCCGCGCCCGCAGGGCCCGCCCCGCCTTAAATGGACCCCCATACGGCCCCCTTCCACGCCGCTTCCCGTGCCGGACTGTCCGGTCTGCGGAAAGGCGATTCGGGACCTCGCACAGGCCATTTCGGACCGGAAAACGGGAAGCCCCGTCCACTTTGACTGTATTCTTGAAAAAATTACAAAAAACGAAACACGGGACGCCGGAGATGTGATAAGCTATATCGGCGGGGGACGCTTCGGCGTGCTTGCCTGGCAAAATCCCCAGGAACCGCGGAGTTTCAGAATTAAACGCATTATTGAATGGGAAAACAAGGAGGACCGGGCGGTCTGGCGCAAACCCGTTGCGGACCGCTTCTCAATGACATAACATGCAGACAAACAACCGGGATTTTTTGTCCTATCCAAAAGTAATAGAAAATTATGCGCTGCTCGAAGAAATCGGGGTTTTTGATCTGATCTCGGAAATGGATCAGCGCGTGCGGGAATACCAGAGCCTGCTCTTCGGCGCGGCGGAAATTTTCAACCGTATGTCCATCGAGGAAATTATGGAAGCCACGGTCTCCCAAATCAGCAACCAGTACCTGCCGTCGTTCATCGCGTTCCTCTGGCGGCCCCTCCAAAACCGGGAGGATGTTACGCTCAAGGGCTACCAGAATTACAAATTGATCAACCTCCCCTACAAGATCGATACGATCACGCCCTTTGTGCCTTTTTTTCAGGTGAACCGCGAACCGATCCTGTACGCCACGCTCAGGGAAGAGCTAAAAGACGATGATGAAACGCGGGATATTTTCGCCTCGCTGGAAAAACTGACCCCGGAACTCGTGGTCCCCATTATCGGGCCGTCGGGGCTGTACGGGCTTATCCTCGTGGGGCACAAGGTAACCGCGGATGTGTATACCGACGGGGAACTCCTCTTCATCAGTCAGCTTATGTCCTTCGTCTCCCAGGCGATACAGAACCATATCCATTACGAGCACTCCGTGCGGGACGTAAAAACCGGCCTGTTCAATCACGGCTTTTTGGTTCCCCGGCTTACGGAAGAAATTTCGCGGGTCAAACGCACGGGCCAGGTAAGCTCCCTCATGGTGATCGACGTGGATAAATTCAAGGTGTTTAACGATAATTACGGCCACCTGGCCGGGGACCGGGTGCTGGAATTTATCGCGCGGGCGATTAACAAAAGCGTGCGTACCGATGACGTGCCCTCCCGGTTCGGCGGCGAAGAATTTACCATTCTGCTCCCCAATACCACCGCGGAATCCGCGTTTCTCGTGGCGGAACGCCTGCGGGATAATATCGCCACCATGTCCGTGCCCTGGGAGGCCGCCCTGCCCCAGGTAACGATAAGCCTTGGGATCGCTTCCTTTACCCGTGATACCAACGCCGGCACCGATGAAATTATCCACCGGGCGGACGAGGCGCTGTACCGTTCAAAGGAAACGGGCAGAAACCGTACTACTATCTGGCACGGGGACCTTGCGCCCGGTCCGGACAAAAAAGGCCAGGCATAACGGGACCCCGGCACGGAACCCCGGCACGGAACCCCGGCACGGGGAAAGTACCGTGCATCACACAGAAGGAGCGCCGGCGTTTTGACCGGCGGGAAAACGGCATGATAGGCATAATCGGCGCGATGGAAGATGAGGTGCGGCTGCTCAAGGCGGCGCTGGAAAACGGCGTGGACGGTTCATCCGGCGCGATTACCTTTACCGAAGGGAACCTTGAGGGAAAGCCGGTGGTATTGCTGCGTTCCGGCATTGGGAAAGTGAACGCGGCGGCGGCGGCGGCGCTCCTTATTGAGCGGTACCGGCCCGCGCTCGTGATCAACACGGGTTCTGCCGGGGGCATCGATCCCGCGCTCAGTTTTGGGGACGCGATTATTTCGGACGGCCTTATTCAGCACGATGTTGACGTAACGGGCTTCGGCTACCCGGCAGGACAGATTCCCGGCATGCCCGTTGTTTTCACCATCGCCCCTGATCTGGCGGCGCTCGCGGAACAGGCGGTGGAAGAACTCAAGGCGGAAAAAGTACTGCCGGAGCGATTTACCCATGTGCGGGGACTTATCGGTTCCGGCGATACGTTCATGCACGATGAAGCGAAAATCGCGGCGCTCAGGGCCGGGTTTCCCGCCATCCGGGCCGTGGAAATGGAAGGCGCGGCCATCGCCCAAACCTGTCATATTTTCTCGACGCCCTGCATCATTATCCGGGCCGTTTCGGATATCGCGGGGAAGGAATCCCCCGTTACGTTCGACGAATTTTTGCCGGTCGCGTCAAAACAGTCGGGCGACATCGTCCGGCGCATCGTCCGCAATTACCGGGCCTAGCAGGTCGCCGTTTTTTGTGCTAATCTCTTTTCCGTTCACAAAGCGTCCGGCAAACAGCCGGGCGCAAATGGGCGCGCCGGAAAACTTCGGCGGCGCGGTAACCGGCCGGGTTACCGGGCAAGTCCCATAAAATAACAATACCGGCGCGCCGCCCAGGGACCGTGGTTCCGGGCGCAGCCGCGCCGGAAGGGAGAATACATGATGGAAAAAATTGCCAGTTTCCAGATAAATCACAATCTTTTGAAGCCCGGTCTCTATGTTTCCCGCAAGGATACGTTTAACGGCGCGGTCATCACCACCTTTGACATGCGTTTCAAAGCGCCCAATATCGAGCCGCCCATAGATATGCCGGCCCTGCACACGATGGAGCACCTGTGCGCCACATTCCTCAGAAACCACCGGGACTGGGCCGCTTCGACCGTTTATTTTGGGCCGATGGGCTGCCGTACCGGATGCTATGTGGTTTTTTCGGGCGATCTTTCTTCGCGGGACGTGCTGCCCCTGATGCGGGAAATGTGCGCGTGGTTCCTTGCCTTTGAGGGCGACATTCCCGGCGCGGCTCCGGCGGACTGCGGAAATTACCGGGAGCACAATCTGGTTACCGCCAAGTGGGAAATGCGCAGGTGGGCGGAGGTCCTTGCCAACGCGGGACCGGAAAATCTCACCTATCCCGCGAAAAACGAGGCATAATGGCCGCCACGGTTGACGACAAAAAAGTAATTTACTCCATGCACCGTGTTTCAAAAAAGCACGGCGCGCGGCAGGTCCTCAAAGAAATAAGCCTTTCGTATTTTTACGGCGCGAAAATCGGCGTTATCGGCCTGAACGGTTCGGGAAAGTCAAGCCTTCTCAAAATACTCGCGGGCGTGGACACGGAATTTTCCGGCGAAACGGCGGTAAGCCCCGGCTACACCGTGGGGTTTCTGGAGCAGGAACCGTATCTGGAACCGGGAAAAACGGTAAAGGAAATCGCGGCCGAAGGGGCGCGGGAAACGGTACAACTGCTTGAGGAATTTGAGGCAGTCAGCGAGGCGTTCGGCGAGCCGGACGCGGATTACGATAAACTCGCGGCGCGGCAGGCGGAGATTCAGGAAAAGATAGAGGCCGCGGACGGCTGGAACCTGGACAGCCGCCTTGGGCTCGCCATGGACGCGCTCCGCTGTCCCCCCCCGGACGAAAAAATTGACACGCTTTCGGGCGGCGAAAAACGGCGCGTGGCCCTCTGCCGCCTGCTCCTTTCAAAGCCGGATATTCTGCTGCTTGACGAACCCACCAATCATCTTGACGCGGAAACCGTCGCCTGGCTTGAACGGAGCCTGCGGGAATACGAAGGCACCGTGATCGCCGTAACCCACGACCGTTATTTTCTGGATAATGTGGCCGGGTGGATTCTCGAACTGGACCGGGGCGAGGGCATCCCCTGGAAGGGAAACTATTCCTCCTGGCTTGAGCAGAAGGAAGCGCGCCTTGCCCGCGAAGAAAAGGGCGAAAGCGAGCGGCGGAAAACCCTCCAGCGGGAACTTGAATGGATACGCATGAGTCCCAAAGGACGGCACGCGAAAAGCAAGTCCCGCATCACCCAGTACGAAAAACTCTACCAGGACGGAGAGCGGGAAAAAATACGGGAGAGCCGCATCACGATCCCGAACGGACCGCGGCTCGGCCAATTGGTGATCGAGGCGGCGGGCCTGACAAAAACCTACGGAGACCGGGTGCTGTTCCAGGACCTTTCCTTTACCGTACCGCCCGGCTCATCGGTGGGCATTGTGGGACCCAACGGCGCGGGAAAAACGACGCTCCTTAAAATCATCACCGGCGCGGAACAGGCGGACGCGGGAACGGTCCGGCTGGGGGAAAGCGCGCGCCTCGCCTTTGCCGATCAGATGCGGAGTTTTCTTGACAATGAAAAAACCGTGTGGGAACAGCTCTCAAACGGACAGGACCTGATACGCCTCGGCGGCGGACCGGGCGCAAAGGAAGTAAATTCCCGCGCCTATTGCGCGTGGTTCAATTTTTCCGGCGCGGATCAGCAAAAAAAGGTAGGCGTCCTTTCCGGCGGGGAACGGAACCGGCTTAACCTTGCCATGATGATCAAGGAAGGGGCAAATGTGCTCCTCCTTGACGAACCCACCAACGACCTTGACGTGAACACCCTCCGCGCCCTGGAGGAAGCCATCGGCAGTTTTGCCGGCGTAACCCTGGTTACCAGCCACGACCGCTGGTTTTTGGACCGTATCGCTACCCACATTTTGGCCTTTGAGGACGGCGAGGTGATCTGGTACGACGGCAACTGGTCCGAATACGCCGAATGGCGGAAAAAAGAGACCGGCTCCGACGGCCGCCCCCACCGCTACGTCCACCGCCGCCTGGAACGGTAAAACCGGGGCCGCCCCTTCCACATTTACGCCGCCGGTATGCCGGAACCGGGGCGGTTCCGGAAAAGCCGGACAATGGCCAGTATCATTTTCCGGTCGCTTTCCGGCAGCAGTTTGAAACTATGTACCAGGGAATGAATTTCCGCGCTGAACGACAGCCGTTCCCGCGCGGTGTCCTCGCCGGTTACCAAATACTCCACCGAAACCCCCAGCGCACGGGCGATTTTTACCGCCGACTCGGCGGACGGCGTATATTCCCTCACATTGAGATAGTTGTCTATCGTATGCTTGCTCATCCCCGTGCGGGCCGCAAGCTCCTTGACCAGGATATCCTGATAGGCCAATTCAGCCTTTAAATTATCCTTAAACCCCATACATAAAAAATCATGCTAAACCGCATATTGGGCGCTTGATATTATTCTGTTTAGCCGTGTTATAATCAGATTATGCTGAATAGCATAATAAAGGCGCTTTTCGGCAAATTTACATGAGGAGTTTTGGGATGAAAGAAGCCAAAAAAATGGGTTTCCTTGCGGCGGTATGCGGCATAGCGCTGGTATCGGGAGCACTGGTTTTGGGCTGCTCAGATGGCGGTGGCGGCGGGGACGGCATAAGCTGGGAGAACGAGGATTCCGGAACCCTGACGGTGATCAACAACACCAGCAAGGACATGGTGATTTTTCAGGGCCAAACGCCCTCGGCCAGCACGATTCTGGGCGGGGTCAGGGCCACAAGCACCAAGACCTTTGACATTGAAGATGATGTCAGCGATTTTGCCGTGGGCGGCTACATGATCCTCCGGGGGATGACCCTGAACGAGTACAACGAGAACAAAGAAAATCTGTCCTCCGCCAAGGTTGAGTATTCGGCAATGGCTACCTATGGCGCGGGGAAAAAATACCGGGCCGAGATAAGCTCCGCCTATACCGGCAATTATTACTTGAAGTTTACCAACGGCGGCAAAATCGGCATGGAACTGCGGAAGAACAGCCCTGACGGGGAGAAAATCGGCTACCTCCCGGCCCTGATGAGTAACTACCTCATCTATTCCGCAACCTCAAACAGCATGACCGTGTACCCCGTGTATGTGTACTACAGCACAATTTCAGGAGAGGTTACCACTATTAGGGCCACCGCATGGACAGCTTCCTCTTCCATGGGCCCCCGGCCGGTTACCGATAACGGCGTGTCAACGATCCGCTTCCCCGTAAGCGATATGTCCTGGGCGGAAATTATCGCAAGCATCAGCTACCCGGTCGCCTTTATTACCGTTACTGATAATGTAGTAAACCAGGATGCCAAGGTTTCTATGGCTTCCAAAGTGTATTTTGCGCAG
>JAITGJ010000221.1 GCA_031280705.1 Spirochaetaceae bacterium | reverse complement strand
GCGTTTCCCAACACGCCCGCGGCGGGGACGCCGGCCTCGCTTTCGTCCTGGTTTTTGGACGAGATGCTCAGGAAGCGGATCGGGTTCCAGGGGCTTATCATTACCGATGAACTGGGGATGAACGGCGCAACGGCGAGCGCGGGGAGCCTTTCCGCCGCGGCGAAAGCGGCGCTCCTTGCGGGAAACGATGTCGTGATGCTGGATCAAACGCCCTCTCTTAATGATCCGGTGTGGACAAATCTTGCCGCCGCCCTGCAAACTGATCCGGTTTTCCAGAAGCGGGTGCGGGACGCGGCGCTCCGGGTACTCACGGTGAAACTTTCCCGGCTCAGGCGGGAAGATGCTCCGGCCTTTATTCCCGATCCGGCCCGGGTGGACACGGAACTCCCTTCCCGCGAAGGCGCCGCGTTTTTTCAGGACCTGGCGGCGCGGAGCGTTACCGTGGTATGGGGCGATGAAACCATGCCCCTCCGCCCGGAAAACGCGGGAACGGTGCTTCTTGCGGGACAGTACAATGATTTCTTTTCCAGCGGCCGCGCCGCGTATCCCGGCGCAACGCCGTACTGGTATTCCCTGACGCGCGGCATTGACGATTTTCTGTGGTTCGTTCGCCGCGCCGATACGGTTATTTTTTGTATTTCCGGCAGCGACGGCCTCCCTTTGGTACAGGCGCTCCGGGATCAGGGCACGCGCGTAATTCTTTTTTCTGTGTTAAGCCCCGTGTATCTTGACGCGGCGGACTGGGCCGATGCGGCCGTCGCCGTGTACAGCGATTCCCGTGAATCGTTTGCCGCGGGCTTTTCCGCGCTTACCGGACGAATTCCCGCACGGGGGCGGCCCCCCTATGAGGCGCCCCATCGCTGAGATGGCGGCTTCTCCGTTCCGGTGGCGGCCCGCGAATACCGGCACGGCCGCAATCGAGGCCCTGTTCCGGGAGCGGGAGGATTTTTGCGCCGCGGCCTGCTCGCATTTTCGCGCGCCCGCGCGGGGAGACCGCCTCTGGGCGCTTGTTGACCGGCGCTTCCGGGACGCCGCGCCCCGAGCCCTGCTTCTCTGCCATAACCGTATGCTGTTCCCCGTGCTGGGCGAATCCCTCTCCGCGTCCGGCGCCGAAGTGCCCGCCCCCTCATTTTTGGGCCGCCTTGCAAACCGCATCTCCCTGCACGCGATCCACGGCCCGGCGGGGGATACGGCGTTCCTTGTAACGGCGCTTGACCGGATCGGGATGCGGGTATGGGACGAGTTTACCTACGATCTTTTCAACCTTGACGGCCCGCCCGCCCAGGCCGCCCGGGAAGCGGGCCCGGCGAATCTTCGCGTGGCGCGGCCCGGCCTTGAGCATCTGGACGAGTTGTACCATCTGCAGGCCGCCTACGAGAAGGAAGAGGTGCTTCCCCGTGGGGCGATCTTTAACGCCGCCGCGTGCCGCCTCCATCTCCAGCGGCTTTTGGCGGAGGAATATATCCTTGCGGCCTGGCTTGACGGCGCGATGGCGGGGAAGATCAACACCAACGCGGAAACCTGGAAACGCCGTCAGATTGGCGGCGTGTATGTATCGCCCGCTTTTCGCGGCCGGGGTATCGCGCGGCGGCTTACCGCGGAAATCGCCGTGGAAATTGCCCGGGGAGGGAAAGCAAGCACGTTATTTGTCAAAAAGCGCAACGCCGCCGCCCGCGCCGCCTATACCGCCGCGGGTTTTGTCAAAGCCGGGGATTACCGCATCTGCTACTATTAAACCCGCGGGCAATTTTGACGCGGACCAGGGCGGGCGCGTTTACCGGCAACGCATCGCGCGGGACGGAGACGTGATGTTTTTTATGTTTAACGTTGCAGTGCCTGAACCCCGCCGAAAATTATTGCGGCGCACCCAACAAAAAGAGCGCGGCTCTTGCGAACCGCGCCCTTCTCCTCTCGCAAACAAGCCCCCTGCGCTAAGCGCTGCCCCTAGTCTCCCCCCTGCTTTGTCCACACATACGGGCTTTCCGAGGCGCCTGCCCCCGACCGGGTATACGTGCCCGCGCCGCCGCTTTTCGCTGGGGGATATCGTATCAGCGTGGTTTTGTCAGCATTGAACAGCGCCCCGTCCTCGCTGCTAAAGCTGCTGCCGCCGTTTACTGTGATGCCGGTAAGGTTCTCGCAGCCGGCAAAAGCGCCCCGCCCAATGGCGGTAACGCTTGCGGGGATGCTTATGCCGGTAAGAGTCTCGCAGTTTCTAAAAGCGAAATTCCCGATGGTGGTAACGCTGGCGGGAATGGTTATGGAGGTAAGGTTCTTGCAGCCGTAAAAAGCGGTGCCCTAACTTCACAGCTTTGTCCATGTACTGCTTGCCGCCGCCCTCATATAGGTGCCAACACCGCCTGCATTGTACTTGGTCACTAAATCGCCAGGGAAAGTGATGTTAGCAGTTTGAACAATGGTAATGCCTTGCCTCGCAAAGGTTACGCTGGTAAGGTTGCTGCAGTTGGAAAAAGCAAGGTCCCCGATGGAGGTAACACTGCTGGGGATGGTTATGCTGGTAAGGTTGCTACAGCCGTCAAAAGCACATCCCTCGATGGCGGTAACACTGTTGGGAATGGTTACGCCGGTAAGGCCGGTGCATCTGTAAAAAGTGCAGTATCCGATAGAGTTAACGCGGTTGGGGATAGTTATGCTGGTAAGGCCGCTACATCTGTCAA
>JAITGJ010000208.1 GCA_031280705.1 Spirochaetaceae bacterium | reverse complement strand
TACCGCCGATGCCCGTATCAAGCTCCGGCACTTGTATCCGAGATTTTAGACTTCATGGTGTACTAGCCCGGCTCAAACCGGAGCTGCCCTGCACGGTATATTTCGAGGAGGAGGAATGGCGGTTATTGTACCGGGCCGCGAACAAAACGGACAAGCCGCCGGAGAAGCCGTATACGATAGGGGAGGCGGTAAGCTGTCTTGGGCGGTTGGGAGGGCCGAAACGGGCTCCCAGCGACGGCCCGCCGGGAGTCAAAACCATTTGGGCCGGGCTTACTACGCTCAATACCTTGCTTGCCTACCGCCTATGGCTGGCCTGATTTTGTGGGTCAAGTTTAGGGCAGAGCGGCGGGGTATTGAAGATTTCACCTTGAAAGCCTTGAGTTTGCGGGGGAACGAATCCCCCGCATCCCCAGATTTTAACCGCCCCAAGGGGCGGGGTATTAAACCCCAAGGGAATGAAATTTCCGAGTGCCCTATCATGAAATACACACGCAAAAACGGCATAGCGATCCGGGTTTAGTGAGTTCGTGCACCCGCAAGGGACAGACAACGTTGCCGTTTCTGTATATTGTTTTCCCGTCCGCATAAAACATACTCTCGGGATGCAACGGTTTCTTTGCAATAAAAGTCAAATAAACAGCTATTATGCGTATAAATATTTTTAGTTCTTTTTGACCTTCGGCGTACCGGTCCATGTAGCTATCGATTGCTGATTTTAACATCTGAATATCTGTATCGTCAATAAATTCAGCTTCATTTGTCAGAGATTTTCCAAAGGCTTTATTTTTTAGTTCAAGCATTGTTTCAAGATTATATTTTGACAATTTTTGCGCCGGGGATACTTCCCTGTCTCCTGCCATTTCTGCGTTCAAACTATCCAGTTTTTTCAAAAGCGTCTTTTCATCAATGGGCAGGGCTTCGGCCTTAAGCAATTCCAGTAATTTTTCTTTAGTCATACTGATTATCATCCTTGTCAGTCAATCCCAATCCTTTTTAAAGAATGGAATTGTTCGGAAACTTCGCCATATTGGCGCCGCCAATATGCGCCACCAAACTGGCGCGGTTTCCGAACAACTTTATTTATCATAACAATCTCCTCCAGTTATTCTGCTTCGTTGTAAAGCAGCGCACCGAAATAGGTAATTGTGTTCCCGCCGTTGTTATAAGCGATACCTGCCTGCCGTGCAAGTTTGGCAACATATATGCCATAACCCTCAATAGAATGATGCATCTTGTCCGGAAAACGGCAGGGGTTATCAGGGTATGTGCAATTCCTGCAATTACCACAACCTTCGTTGCCGAGGAGGAGATAGCCGCTCATTTTTATTCGCAGGCCGTCGTCAATCGTGTTTACAACAGTTTTGAAAGCCTGCAATGCACTCACCATGCCCTCGAAATCAAATGAACCGCCGATCGCATATTTGCCTGAAAATACAAGCATCCTGTTGTACCTGCGCGCCCGTTCACGGCATTCATCTACCGTACCTGCTGCGGGTGGACATGCCCAGGTCTTTCCGTACTGTCTGCATGTATTTTGGATGCAGTATTCCCGCACCTCTTCCGTGAATTCCACCTCGCAAAGGTCAACCTCACCGTATTCAAAAACTCCGGCATTGATTAAAATTTCCTGTAAATTCTTATTCATTTTTTCCCTCTCAAAGTAAGAATTGGCATATAATATCCGCCAAGTTTTTATACAAGCTTATGGTATGAATGCTGACACCCGTAACCCCCGACGGCCGCGCTGCTTCCAACTGCCGCCGGCAGCGGGATGATTCCCGGCTTGCCGTGAGCCGTGTTTTATCTTTTTTTACCCGCCGCCGGTGAAAGCATGGATTATTTTCCTCCTTATCAGGTGAATTTGTCAAGGTTGTTGGCGGGAATTTTGCCGCGGTGAGCAGTTTTTTACGAATAACGGCGGTGAACGCGAAGCTCACCCGCCCGGCTGCTCCGCTTCTGCCCGCCCGGCAAAATGAACGAACGAAAACGCCTCCGGTATGTGGGAATCGTAGACGCCGTGTTCGTTAAGGGCCCAGCCCGGGCTTTCCGTCACCGTCTTATTGTGATAGCGCAGAGCCTCAAACCGGAAAAAAGCGCCGCGGATACGGTCTCCCTCCCGGGGCGGAAACGATGAACGGGGATGGAGCCTTTTGAACCCTTCCCACGGCAGGGCGATTTCCACCGTCCAGCCCCGGTCCACCACGGCGGGATTATTGATGTCGCCGTCCCGTTTTACCGCTGTTATAAGTCCCGGCCAGTCCCAGTCCATAAACGCCCAGCGTTTTCCCCGCCGGTGTTTTTTGTAGCGGGAACCGTCCTGAAAACCGCACAATACATCCACATCACGGGTATAAAGATCGAATTCCGGAATGTCAAAGCGGCTCCCCTTTTTAAGGGCGTCCTGATACACAAAAAAAACTTCGTACACCGTATTCAGGGCGTTGATCTCAAGCTCGTAGTAACAATCCTCGCCGTCCAGAAATACTTCCACATCGTTGTCCAGCCATACGAGGGAATCCCGTTCGGTCTGCGATGCCCGGAGCGCGGGTTCTTCAAGGCGGAACAAAACGTAGAAATACTGTTCGTCCCAGAGGGAGGCCATGCGGGTATCAAAAAACGCCGGTTCCCCGCTCACCATATCCACAAAACGCCCCGACCATTCCGCTTTTTTCCAGACGGGCTTTTCCGCGTCCCCGTCAATAACGACCGGCCCGGCGGCGCGGCAACAGGTATAGTGCGCGATCTTTTTCTCGTCAATACTGCCGTGCATCATGTTTTCTTCCCCCTGCAATAACCTGTGGTACCGAACCGGCCGTGTCATGCCCGCGCCTGTACCCGGCCGCCGGACAGCCCGCCGCTTCACGGCGCGAACGCTACTTTTTTCCCAGTTCCCGTATCCGTTCAATTTCATCGCGGATAACCGCGGCCTCTTCAAACTCAAGATTTTTCGCGTGCTCAAGCATTTCGTTTTCGAGCGCCCGGACAAGTTGCTTCCGCTGTGCGGGTACCAATATATTGTAGGATTTCTTGAGCACTTCGATTGACGTTCCCGTGCTGGAAACGGCTTCTTCTCCGCGGCGGATCAGAATGTCCGCGACCGCTTTTTTTACCGTAGCGGGCGTGATGCCGTGTTCCCGGTTGTAGGCAAGCTGCAGGTTCCGCCGCCGTTCCGTTTCGGCAATGGCGTCCCGCATGGCGTCGCTCATCTTGTCGGCGTACATGATTACCTTTCCCGCCGCGTTCCGCGCCGCCCGTCCGATTATCTGTACCAGGCTCGTCAGAGAGCGCAGAAATCCTATCTTGTCCGCGTCCAGAATGGCGATAAAAGAAACTTCCGGGAGATCAATTCCTTCACGCAGTAAATTAATTCCCACAAGGATATCAAATTCCCCCGTCCGCAGTTTTGTGAGTATTTCTACCCGTTCAATGGTTTCAACTTCGCTGTGAATGTAGCGTACCTTGAGGCCGAGCCCGGAAAGATAATCGGAAAGGTCCTCCGCCATTTTTTTTGTCAGCGTCAGGATGAGGGACCGTTCTCCTTCGGCGATGCGCTTCCGCACTTCCGCGTAAATATCTTCCATCTGGCCGTCCGACGGGCGCACCTCAATTTCCGGATCCGGAAGCCCCGTCGGCCGGATGATCTGTTCCACCACCCGCGCGGACTGTTCAACTTCCGTTTTTCCCGGCGTTGCCGACACAAATACTGTTTCACCAAGGCGTTCCACAAACTCGTCGTAGCGGAGGGGCCGGTTGTCCAGGGCGCAGGGAAGGCGGAATCCGTAATCAACAAGCGCGGACTTCCGCGAGCGGTCCCCGGCGTACATGGCCCCGATTTGGGGAAGGGTAACATGGCTTTCGTCAACAAACGTAAGATGGCGCGGCGTTCCGTCAGGATTTTTCGGGAAATAATCGATCAGCGTGTCCGGCGGGTCGCCGGGATTTCTGCCCGAAAGCGGCGCGGAATAATTTTCAACGCCCGGGCAGGACCCCATTTCGGAAAGCATTTCGATATCATATTCAACCCGCGTTTTAAGCCGTTCCGCCTCAAGGTTTTTTCCGGCGGCGCGGAGAAATTCGTACCGTTCGGCCAGCTCCGCGCGGATACGGTCAAGCGCGCGGCGCACCCGGTCCCGGGGCATGACAAACTGTTTGGCCGGATAAATTATCGCCCGGTCAAGTTCCTCAAGAATAACGCCCGAAACGGGATTGAAACGCCGTATCCGTTCAACCCGGTTCCAGTCAAGGTCCACCCGGTAGGCGTCTTCAAGATACGCGGGGAAAATTTCCAGCGTGTCGCCCCGGCGGCGGAAGCGCCCCCGTTCAAGCACCGCGTCATTGCGCTCGTACTGGAGTTCCACCAGGCGCCGCACCAGCGCGTCAACATCAATATAGTCGCCCCGGGCAAATAAAGCCGTCATTTCCCGGTACGTTTCAGGCGTCGCAAGGCCGTAGATGCAGGAAACGGTCGCCACGATAATGACGTCCTCCCGCTCCATAAGACTCATCGTCGCGGCAAGGCGCATCCGCTCAATCTCGTCATTGATCGAGGCGTCTTTTTCGATATAGAGATCCCGCGCGGCGACATAGGCTTCGGGCTGATAATAATCATAATACGATACAAAATACGACACGGCGTTATGGGGGAAAAAACTTTTGAACTCCCGGTAGAGCTGGGCCGCGAGGGTTTTGTTGTGGCTGATGACAAGGGCCGGCGTCTGTACCGCCTCGATAATCTTCGCCATGGTGAATGTTTTTCCCGATCCCGTTACGCCCTGGAGGACCTGATACCGGTCCCCCGCGCGGATTCCCGCGGACAGGACGTCAATCGCCTCGCCCTGATCCCCCGCAGGCGCATAGGGAGCAACAACTTCAAACGCGCGCATGGAAAAAGCATGGCAGGAAAACCGGGAAATGTTAAGTGCTCACCATCCGCATCCGTGCGGATTTCTCCGGGGGGGGGGGGGGCGTTACGCGGGTGGCCGGCGGGACGGGCCGTCGACCGGCAGGGCGGCTACCGGGCGGCGGCGGCCCGGGGACCGGGTGGTGTTTTTTGGGGCTTTTTTGGACAAAAAATTACGGGGGCCCAAAAAACCGTGTTATAATGGATAAGTT
>JAITGJ010000199.1 GCA_031280705.1 Spirochaetaceae bacterium | reverse complement strand
CCTTTAATTCGGCGCTGGATTACGAACTTTCCGTGCTGAAATTTTACGCGGAACCCCTGCTCCATTCGGTAAAGCCCAATCAGAGTGAATACGCCGAAGCGGCGCGGCTGCTCGCGTTCCTGGAGAATTTCGCGCCCATTCCGCCGCAGTACGTTCCCGGCCAGAGTCTCCTGCGGGAATTTATCGGCGAAAGTGATTTCAAATACTAACGGTGGCCCGCGCATTGTTTTGCGCCCCTTTTGACGGAGGCACGCATGAGAACCATTGACGCCGGAGTTATACGCGACGCGGTTGCGCGGCTTTGTGTCGCGGCAAACAGGCGGCTTCCGCCCGATGTGGCGGAAGCGCTTCACCGGGCGCGGGCGGAAGAAGACTGGCCGGCGGCGCGGGAAACGCTCGATCAGATTATCGCCAACTTTCAGGCTGCGGAACGGGAAGGGCTTCCCGTCTGTCAGGATACCGGCATGGCGTCCGTGTTTCTTGAAATCGGAACGGACGTGCATATTGAAGGGGACCTTTCCGAAGCGGTCAACGAAGGTGTGCGCCGGGGCTACCGGGACGGGTATTTACGGAAATCCGTGGTAACCGATCCGCTTGCGCGCGTTAATTCAGGCGACAATACCCCGGCGATTCTTTATGTGGACCTGACGGGCGGCAGCGGCATAAAAATCACCGTCGCGCCGAAAGGCTTTGGGAGCGAAAATATGAGCGGTATAAAAATGCTCACCCCCGCTCAGGGAGAACAGGGAATTATTGATTTTGTAACGGAAACGGTGCGGGCGGCCGGAGCCAACCCCTGCCCGCCGGTCGTGGTGGGAGTGGGCATCGGGGGGAATTTCGACCGGGCCGCGCTTCTCGCCAAAAAAGCCCTGCTCCGGCCGCTCACCGTGCGGAACGGACAGGATTACTACGCGCGCATGGAAGAAACGCTCCGCGCGCACATCAATGGCCTCGGGACCGGCCCGCAGGGGTTTGGCGGAAAGACAACTTGCCTTGCCGTCGCCATAGAAACATTTCCCACCCATATCGCGGGCCTTCCCTGCGCGGTAAACATCTCGTGCCACGCGAGCCGCCACGCGGAGGAATTACTGTGACGCATACCACGGACCGCGCGGAACATATACGCCTTCCCCTTGCGCGGGAAACGGCGGCCGGCCTTGCCGCGGGGGATACCGTGTATCTTTCCGGCATCATATACACCGCGCGGGATGCCGCCCACCGGCGCATCGCGGAACTTATCCAACAGGGAAGCGGCCTCCCCTTTCCGCTCAAGGAAGCGTGCATTTATTACGCCGGGCCGGCCCCCGCGCCGCCGGGAAAAATCATTGGCTCCGCGGGACCAACCACGTCGGGCAGAATGGACCTCTGGACGCCCGCGCTCCTCAGGCAGGGTCTCGTGGCCATGATCGGCAAGGGGGGCCGGAGCGCGGCAGTAATCGAAGCGATCCGGGAAACGGGAGCGGTGTATTTTGGCGCGATTGGCGGCGCGGGCGCGCTCCTTGCCTCATGCGTAAAAGAGTCGGAAGTAATCGCTTTCGCGGATCTGGGGCCTGAAGCAGTACGGAAACTGCGCGTGGAAGCGTTTCCGGTAACCGTGCTTGTAGACAGCCGGGGAACCAATCTCTACGAAACGGGTCCCGCGGCGTATCTCGCGTTCCGCGCCGCACGGCAGGGCGGAGAAACGCAGTGATAGAAGCGGTCCTTATCGGCGGGAGCCTCGCCCTGGACGCCTTCGCCGTTTCGGTAAGCTCAGGGGTCAGCATTCAGGGCCTGGAAAAACGCCATGAAATACGCGCGTCGTTTTGTTTCGGCTGTTTTCAGTTTCTCATGCCCGTCGCCGGCTGGCTTTTGGGAAAAACATTTGTGTCGTACATCGAAGCCTTTGATCACTGGATCGCGTTCGGCCTCCTCGCTTTTCTGGGCGGCAAAATGCTTTTTCAGGAACTTGTCCCGAAAAAGCGCGACGCGCGGGAAGCCGCCGCATCGGCCGGGGATATCAGACGGCTTCCCGTGCTCCTCCTCCTTGCCGTCGCAACGAGCATTGACGCGCTCGCGGTAGGAATTTCGTTCAGCATTACCGGAGCGCATATCTGGCGCTCCGCCGCGATTATCGGCGTGGTTACCTTTGCCGTCTGCCTTTTGGGCTTTGAGTTTGGCCGCCGCGCCGGAACAATGTTTCAAAAGCACGCGCAAATCGCCGGGGGCCTTATTCTCACCGGCATCGGCATAAAAATACTGATGGAACACCTCGCGTAATCTTTGTCCGGCGCCATTGCATCCAGAATTTTTGTTCATAGCGCGGTTAAATTTTTCGCGTTTTATGACTGTACAAAATACAAACCGGGGGATGGCCCCGGCCGATGCAATAAAGTTTCGCCATTGTATATTTACATACATATAAACATATTCATATATCTACTAAACCTATAATATTATCTGATAAATCATGTCAATAATTTTATTATCCACAGTTTCGTCAAATTTTCTTGCAAATAAATTTCCACTTTCTATTATTTCAGCATAGTCCTCTGTTCTGAGTATCCGAAGGTGTTCAAGGCGCCGGCCGCCCCGGGTCGTGGGGTTTTTGGGGTGGGGGGTGTTGTTGGGCGGGGGTGGGGGGGGGGGTGTGTTGGGGTTTGTGTTGGGGGG
>JAITGJ010000256.1 GCA_031280705.1 Spirochaetaceae bacterium | reverse complement strand
GGCAAAACCCAAGCCCAAGCCGCCACGCGGCTTGGGCACGCATCCATGCGGATTGCGCCGGGGGGCTTAGCGGGAGGGCCTAGCGGGAAGGCTTAACATCAATCAAGGCCGGAAATATGGTAGCCCTGGGGGGCGAGGTCTTCCCAGCGCGAGGGGTCAAGCACGTCTTTGTCGATACGCACGTAGAGATCCGGCTCATGGCCCGGCTGTGGGTAGAGCAGATTCCGCGCGTTAAGGTAGGCAAGGTTGATGCCCGGCGAAGACAGCGCGCCCGCGCCGGAACGGACCATCGTTTCGGGGTCCCGGGTAAGGGCGTCCCAGGCGCGGGCGGATTCCGCGTACAGGCCCAGGGCCGTGGCGCGGTAGGCGGGATTCCCCGTGCTGATGGTAAGCGCCTCCAGCGCCGCGCCAAGGTTGTTTTCCGCCGCCATAAGCCGCTCCGCAAGCTCCCGGTGGTCCGGCCTCCCCGCCGTGTCGAGGGTGGAGAAGCGGGCGCGTTCGGCCTCAAGAAGATCAAGCAGCCGCCTGAAGTACCCCTCCGCCGCGTGATAATCGCCCCGCGCATAAGCCGCGTTGCCCAGGGCGTGGAGGAGTTTCCGGTTACGGGGCATCTCCGCGGAAATTGAGAAAAAGCGGGACAGCGCCGCTTCCCAGTTTCCCAAATGATAGTGGGCGCTTCCCATCCGGTAACGTATTTCGGGCGGGGCCCATCCGTGTTCCCCGGCGCGGGCATAGCGGGCAAGGGCGGTTTCCATGTCGCCGGTTTTGGTAAAGTACTCAAGGTCCCCAAGGCCCGCGTAGAGCCGCCCGAATTCCTTCTCCGGGGCAAGGCGGTTCCGGCTCCGGGCGTCTTCGTACAGGCCCACCGCTTTTACCAGATGCTGTTCGGCGGGAATAAATTCCCGCGTATTAATGAGCGATTCCGCCATGCGCCGTTCGGCATCTATCCGGTACCTGATGCGCCGGGCGCTTTCCTCTTCCGCCGCGTCAAACACGGAAAGCGCGCGCGCAAGCGTCAGCCGTTCCTCGCGGGCGTCGCCAAAATCACGATAGTAGCGGGCCAGGTGATAGTGCGCCTCGGGCAGGTCAGGACCGGCGTTTACCGCACGGAGCAGAAGCTGCCGCAATCCCTGAATTTCCGGTACCCATATATCGGGAACACCCTCCGGCTCCTCAAGGCGTTTATCAAGGAGGTACCCGCCCATTTCCGCGAGCGTCCGGGGACCTATCTTCCGCTTGTTTGCCTCATCAAAATAACGCTGCAGGGAAATAACTTCGCCCAGATTACCGGTCCTGATAAAATAGAGCAGCATGCGCTCCACCACCGGATCCTTCCAGCCGTACACTTCAAGAAGCCGCGCATAGGCGCGGCGGGCCTCTTCATAGCGTTCCGGTTCCGTTTCGCCCCAGGCCAGATGCGCGTCTCCATATGCCGTCAGCGCGGCTTCGTCATCAGGCGCGTAATCGAGAATGTGCGTGTTCAGTATATCTACCGCTTTTTTGTAGTTCCTGAGCCACACGGTTTCAAGATGCGCGTAATCAAGCGCGCCTTTTTTGTCACGCGGATACCACGCGAGCAGTTCATCGTATTTCTGTTCGGCGTAGATATACTGCCGTTCATCACGAAACGCTTCGGCGTAGCGGTAGAACCAGTTTTTTACGCGGTGCAGGCTGACCGCCTGGGTAAAGCGTTCGTTTGCCCGCTCGTACTCACCGGCAAAAATACGCTCATACCCGATGCGGTAGAGACTGCGCGCATGAAGCGGCGTGTATATAAATTCGTAGGCGAGATACACAAGGCACATCACCGAAAGGGCGATGAACAAAAATAGTCCCGCAAGGGGCAGAAATTTATGAACGAAAATGTAGGAAAACTGCGCCTGCTCCGCTTCCAGTTCCGCGCCGGTCCGTTTCTCAAACCCGCGGGGCACAGTAATGGAGCGGCCGAGAATTTGTCCCGCCAGCGCCGCGGTCTCCTTGGCCGGAGCGCCGCGCACGAGGAGCCGCAAGAGCGCGGAAAGCTGATCCGGCGCGACAACCTGTTCGGCAATGATCTCTTCAACGGCGACACGGAGGTTAAGCGGATACCCGGCGAGCGTTTCGTTCAGTTTTTCAAAATCCGCGCCGGAAAGGTTGATCTCTTCAACCGACTTGACGCCCGGCTCCGCGCGCTCCGTGCCGCCGGTACGCGCCCGCCTGCCGGACCGTTTCGCCTTGCCGTCCGCGCTTTCCGCCGCCTGGGGCGTGGTTTTTACCGCGGACCCCTTGATAATGTCGTCAAGGCCCGCGATGGAAAAGTCATCGTCTCCCGTGCCGAAACTTTCCCCCTCCCCGCTTATGGCGGTTCCCATATCGGGAGAAAGCGTTGACGCGCCTTCGTCTACATCGAATTTATCAAACGAATCGGGTTCTTCACCGGCAGGGGTGGAAGGCCCCCACTCGGAGGGGTTTCCGTTCTCATCCAGTTCGGGAACGGAAAAATCATCGGCCCCGCCGCCCGGGCTTTCGGCGCCGTCTTCGGCGGCGGACGGCGCGTTGTCCACGAACGCGCCGTCAAAGTCGGCAAAGGGGCTTGTCTCATCATCACCGGAGCCGTCGCCAAAGTTGGCGTCGCCAAAGTTGCCGTCGCCAAAATTGGCGTCTCCGTCCGCAAGCTCATCGGGGATGGCAAAATCTTCACCGAAACCAGCGGTTTCTCCGTCCTCCCCGCCGGAAAGCACGACGCCCTCATCGCCGGAAGCGATATCGCCAAAACCGTCAAGGTTGATGTCGCCGAACTCGCCGCTGCCGTCGTCAGCGCTGCCGTCGCCAAAATTGGCGTCGCCAAAGTTGGCGCTGCCAAAATTGGCGTCGTCTGAAAGGTTAATGTCGCCGGGAATGTCAAGGTCAAAGGAATCGACATCTGCATCTGCGCCGTCATTTATTCCGGCGGCGCCGTCATCCATTCCGGCGGCGCCGGGACCTGCCGCTTCCCCTTCCCCGCCGGAAGTATTGAAGTCGAAGAGGCCGTCCGCGCCGTCCAAATCGAGGCCGTCAAGTCCGGCTGCGCCGTCATGTTCCGTTACGGAAGCGTCCTCATCAGGGATCGATCCGTCAAAATCGCCCAAAAAGTTGTCAAGGTCCTCGTCGCCATCGCTCACTCCAGGGGCAAAATCATCCGTGATGTCAGGAATTTCCCCGCCGCCGCTTGCTTCGGCGCGGCCCTGTTCCACATCTTCGGCAAACCCGGAAAGGAGATCGCCGGGAATAACAAAATCATCGTTATTACCGGCTTCACCGGTCTCGTCAGCGCCGAAGAGGCCGGCGTCTCCGCCCAAATCACCCAACCCGGCGCCAGCGGGCGCGGACGGAACGTCTGTCCCGGCGTCAAAATCACCGCCAAACCCGCCAAGCAGGGAGCCAAAATCAAAATCGTCCCCGTCTCCGGGAATGGCGTCCCCGTCCGCCGCGAATAATGGATCTTCACCGGCAATCTCAGGCGTCGCCGTGTCCGGCGTCGCCGTATCCGGCGAAAAAGGCGTATCCGGCGAAGCGCGCGCCGCGTCACGAAAAATGGCGTCAAGGCCGGGGTCGCCGCTTTTTTCGGCGGCCTCCCGTGCCAGGGACGCAAAGGGATCGGGGCCGGACGGCTCATTTTCAGGGAGCGGATAATCATCGCCAAGGCGCAGGGCTTCCCGCGCCTCAGCCTCACCGCCGATGCTGAGGAAGGAATCGCGGAATTCTTCAAGCTGTTTTAACGACGGCATACATCACTCACGCGATCAAGATATTGGACCATCAACCGATAATTGTAAAGTCAATATGAAACGGCAGATGATTTTGACGCTCCTTGTGTTGATTATCGGCAATATCGGGGCGCTGGATACAGATTCTTCCCAATTTATCGATCATTTGATCGCGCTCACCCGCCCCGGTCCGCCCGAAGTTATCGAAGACAGCGAAACGGGAAACGGCGTACTGTTTACGTTTTCCACGGAATACCGGAGCGTGGGCATCGCCTTTGCCCACGAAAATTTTACGCGCGTTCATCATTTTGAAAAATTGATGATTTTCGAGGATCAGGGGCCGCCTTCACCGTCAGGAAAACTGCCGCCGCCCGCGTACACGGACCCAAAAATCCTTTTCTTTGCCTATACGCCGCCCGTGGACCTCCGCGCGCTCGAATACCGGCTCGTGATCAACGGCCTGTGGACGCACGACCCGCACAATCCCCTTGTGCGGGAAAATCCCGCGTCAGGGATTGTCCATTCGGTAGTGCTCCTCCCCGATCCGCCCCCCGCCGCGCGGCTTCCCGTAAGCCGGTCAAACCGCCATCCCGGTCTTTCGCCGGGCGCGCTCTACTTCAATTATTCCGCCGAACCGGGCGAAATCATTACCGTCGCCGGGGATTTTAACGGCTGGGATCCCTTTATGTACGAATTGCGGGAAATCGCGCCGGGCCGCTACCGCCTGGTCCTGCCCCTCCCGCCGGGAACCTACCGCTATGTCTTTTTCCACCGGGGCGAACGGCGCACGGACCCGAACAACCTGAACGTGGTTTACGACCGCCTGGGCAGCGCCGTCTCCGAAGCCTCCGTAGAATAAGCGCCCCGCCCGCGCGCGTTTTTTTAACAACCCTATGCTTTCTTAAAAACCAGTACCGTGCGTTTGCTTCGTCCCGCACCCCGCTGTTTTTTGTTTTTATCCAGCGGCACATCCGCTCCGCTTTCTACGGCAAATAATATACAGAACATACATGGTTTTTTATGCGAAGCGTAAAAAACCAGGCTCAAGCCCCAAAACCTGCAAAAATTTTGGGGCTTGAGCAGTTGACAACTTCAAACGAAACATGATAACATACCGCAAGCTCACCGTCCGTACACAGGCGGATAGTGGACAAAAGCTGGAAACGGAGCGGTAACATGATGCATGTAAACATGCTGAATTGCAAAAAGACCCCCTATAATGTCCCCCCCCCCCCCCGTGTGTTATTTATCGCCATCCGGTAGACCGGACCATACACCGTAAAG
>JAITGJ010000255.1 GCA_031280705.1 Spirochaetaceae bacterium | reverse complement strand
TTAATCTCTTATACTGCATAGACTTACATCATCTCCTGGCCGGAGATGATGGTCTAGAGACCTAAATAAATATAGGTTTTAGATTTTTGTATTATTATACCAAGCGGCTTCTACGGCTTTGCGGAATTGGGCCACTTTGACCGGATCTTCTGCGACAGCTTTCCCCCGGAAAAACCCATGCCGCCCAATTTCTGCCTTGCCGAAGAGGCCCTGCCAAAACAGCGGCCGTAGCCGGACTTTGCACCGGCCCCGGCCCTTCGATAAACTCAGGGCAAGAACTCAGGAACCGGGCGGCGTCCTGAGCGCCCCCGAAAACGGCGCCTGGCGCCCCTGCGTTACCCGCGGGGAGCGCTGCGGGCACGGATAGTCACGATGATAGTCACGATGAAGTTCGACAACGGGGAAGCGGGGGCGCTGATAACGAATCTGGGGCAGGAGTGCCGGGCCGCCGATATCCGGCTGAAAGTAGCGAAAACGGTGGGCGATAGAGACGAAATACCACACCCTGAAAAACAAGATGCAGTTTGAGAGCGTGACTGGCAAGGCGAGCATCTATGTGGAGCAGGATTTCTGGGCGCAGGTACCGGCATTCAACGTGGTACAAGATTTGATAAGCGGGGCGGAAGACAAACTAAAACGGAAGGGGATGCGGATCAATGAGAATAGAGCGATAGGCCTGTTCAAGGAGCGGCTCGTGCGGCTGATGATGGAAGGGGACCATGTTGAGCGGAACCGGCTGTTCGGGCAGCCGGAAGCGGAGATGCGGGGGAACATAGTCCCCATCCGCGCTTCACCGGGCCGCCCCCGCCGCTGGCAATACTTCAACAAATACCAATGCAGCCTCAACCCCAGCTTTTGACCCTTAAGGTTATGATGTTGTGCCGGGCGCCCTTGGGGAGGGCGGCGTGCGCCAGGACAGCGCGGCGCTGTGCGCGACAACTCTTCTTACCCCCGCCTGTAAATTTCCCGCCTTTGTACTATACTCAAAAAGAACGATTTTCGCGTTTCCATACGGGGTGTCTCAAAACAGGCGTTTGAGGCGTCCCCATACAACAAAAACAGGAGAACCTATGAAAGTTCAAGACCTCAAACACACGGGTTTGAAAAAATGGGTGGAAGAAGCCGCCGCCCTTATGGGCCCCGACGCCGTAGAAGTATGCGACGGAACCCAGACCGAGTACGACCGGATGATCAAAATCATGATTGACGCGGGCCTTGCTACGCCCCTCAACCCGGAAAAGCGGCCCAACTGCTACCTTTTCCGTTCGGACCCTTCCGATGTGGCGCGGGTAGAAGCCCGGACCTATATTGCCTCCACAAGCAAGGATAACGCGGGCCCGACCAATAACTGGATCGACCCGGCGGAACTGAAAAAAACCATGACCGGTCTGTACCGGGGCAGCATGAAGGGCCGCACCATGTATGTGATTCCCTTCTCCATGGGGCCGGTGGGATCCAACATCGCCAAAATCGGCGTGGAAATTACCGATTCGCCTTATGTGGTGGCAAATATGCACATCATGGCGCGGGTTGGCGCAAAGGTCCTTGACGTGCTGGGAGCGGATGGCTTTTACGTGCCCTGCTTCCATTCCGTGGGGAAACCCCTGGCCGCGGGCGAAAAAGACAACGGGACGTGGCCCTGCGCGCCGCTGGAACACAAATATATTTCCCACTTTCCGGAAACCCGTGAAATCTGGTCATACGGCTCAGGCTACGGCGGGAATGCCCTCCTCGGCAAGAAGTGCCTTGCCCTCCGCATCGCCAGCGTACTGGCCCGGGATGAGGGCTGGCTTGCCGAACACATGCTGATCCTCAAGATCACCAACCCGGCGGGCGAAGTAAAGTACATCACCGGCGCGTTCCCCTCGGCCTGCGGCAAGACAAACCTCGCCATGCTGGTCCCGGCCCTGCCGGGCTGGAAAGTAGAAACGGTGGGAGACGACATCGCCTGGATGAAGTTTGGCGATGACGGCAGGCTCTATGCCATCAATCCTGAAGCGGGTTTCTTCGGCGTGGCGCCGGGTACGAATAACGAATCCAACCGCAACGCGATGGAAACGATCAAAAGCAATACGATCTTTACCAATGTGGCGTTGACGCCGGACAGGGACGTGTGGTGGGAAGGTATCGGTTATGACGCGCCGGGCAAATTGATCGACTGGAACGGGAATGAGTGGGTCCAGGACAAGGCCAATAAGGAGCAGAAGCCCGCCGCCCACCCCAACAGCCGCTTCACCGGCCCGGCAAAGCAGTGCCCGGCCATCGCCCATGAATGGGAAGACCCCCGGGGCGTACCGATCAGCGCCTTTCTCTTCGGCGGGCGGCGGCCAAAAACCATTCCCCTGGTGAATCAGGCAAAAAGCTGGATACACGGCGTGTTCATGGGCTCCATTGTCGGGTCTGAAGTAACCGCCGCGGCGCTCGATGTAAAAGCCGGAACCATCCGCCGGGACCCCTTCGCCATGCTTCCCTTCTGCGGCTACCACATGGGCGACTATTTCAGGCACTGGATCGACATCGGCAAAAAACACGATGAATCAAAACTGCCGAAAATTTTCTTCGTCAACTGGTTCCGCAAAAACGATGACGGCAAATTCATCTGGCCCGGTTATGGCGAAAACAGCCGGGTGCTCGCGTGGATTTTTGACCGCTGCGACGGCAAGGGTAAATCCGTGGACACGCCCATCGGCATCCTCCCCACTCCCGATGCGCTCAGCCGGCCCGATGGGGTGAGCGATGCGGACATGAAGGAACTTCTGGCCGTGGACATCGAGGGCTGGAAAAAGGAGATCGCCGACGTCAGGCAGAATCACTATCCCCAATTCGGCAATAAACTCCCCGGGGAACTTTCTGCCGAACTGGACGCCATAGAAAAACGCCTCAACGGATAACGCGCTTCCGGAAGAGGCCGCGGGCAGGTCCCGCGGCCTCTCTTCGGCCCGCCCCGAATCCCCCCGCCCCCCCGCCTGTTTCTTACGTGTATTTTCCCCCAGTGTCCCGCGTGATCCGCCGGAACGGATTGCCCGGACTGCCGCACATGGCCGCGCTTTATGCGGGAAAGCCGCCGGCAGGGTCCCGTGTTTCCCCCAGCCGCTGCATGGGGACCCCGGCGCACGAAAGCAGGTCCGCAAGGCGTGTGCTTCCGCATTGCAGCGCGGCCAAACGCACCAGGCTGCCGCAGGTTTCCGCGTCCGCAAGGGCATGATGGGCCGCGTAGGTGATGCCAAAATGGCGCGCGAGCGCGGTTAGGGCGTGGGATTTCAATTCCGGCCAGACGCGGCGCGCCAGGGCAAGCGTGCAAAAATACGGGTGGGCGGGAACGGGAAGCGCATACCAGTCAAGGACCGCGCGGAGCACGCCCATATCGAACACGGCGTTGTGCGCCGCCAGCGGCAAACCGCCAATAAACGGCCGTACGGCGCGCTCCCAAATCTCCACAAAGGCGGGCGCGTCTTTTATATCATCAACAGTAAGTCCATGTATTTCGGTAAAGCCGGAGTAGACATACAGTTCAGGGGGGCGTATCAGGGAATAAAACGAATCCACTGCCGCGCCGTTATGGAACTTTACCAGTCCTATTGAACAGGCGCTTTGGGGGGAATAGTCCGCCGTTTCAAAATCAATAGCAACAAAATTCATGATGCAAATATTCCACGATGCAAAGATTCGTCCGGCACATTCGTTTCAGGTCTGCCCGAAACGGCGGACGGCAAAGCCGGACTACGCCAGATTAAAATATCCCAGCGCGGCATACCCCGCCCCGGCAATAACGGTAATAATAATCACATAGGACAGTTTCGTCCGGTAGTAGGCAATGGGATTGATGCCCAGCATCGGCCCGATAAAGAAAATATCTCCCAGGGCTATCTCGTTGCCCGTAAAGCCCGCCGCACACACCGCGCCCACAAAGAGGCTTGTCGAGCCGCCTGTGGAGACGGCAAGCTTCATGGCGATGGGCATGCCGATGGCGTACATGGCCCAGGGATTGTCGAACAGCGCGCCAATAATGGTACAAATCACAAAAATGATAGCCGGAAGGAGCCAGCCCTGATTCCCTACCCAGAGGGTTACTGCATCATTCAGCCAGGCAGAAAACCCGATCTCCTCTATCCCTGACGCAAAGCATTTTCCCACAAGAAACATGATCACCGGGGCCAGCATATTTTCCACGCCGCGGACAAGATTGTTAAAAAACTGTTCCGGCGTCATGTAGTGCTGAAAGCAATACATAAGAAACGATACGATAAATGTGATGACCATTCCGTAAAGCACGTTCACGGAGAGGCTTCCTTCCTGGATTGTTCCCGCGGCCACGGACGAAACTATCAGCGTCAGAATGGGCAGCGCCAAATTAATCACCCGTCCCCGGTTGGAATTATCATTGCTGCCGCTGTTGTCGGTTCCTTCGGGCCAGAGGGGACCGCCCGCCTTTACCCGTTCCATCGCTTTTTTGAGGAGGCCGGTATGAGGAAAAAAATCAAATATCATGGCCAGCATAAAAATGATCGCGGCAATAGCGGCAAAATTAAACGGAATTCCCTGGATAAAAAGCTCCCGGCTGCCGCCCGATCCGGCAATAATGCCGGTAAGATAAATCCCGGTCAGGGAAATCGGGTTGACAATACACAGCGCCATCGGCGACATTCCCAGCACCAGGGAAGATTTTTCACGGGGTATTTTTTTTTGGTCAGACAGGGGAGTAAAACACGCCCCGTTGATCAGAATCATAAGATATTCATCAATGGAAATAAGTATCATCGCACAAAACGCGGCAAACAGCGTTCCCTTTCCCGATTTGATCCGCTCCCTGGCTATCTGTTTAAGCGCGTTGATGCTGCCCGACGCCGAAAAAAGTTTGGTCAGAGACCCCATCAGAACAACCATCACGATCAGGTCCGGCGTATCGGCAAGCGCGGAAACGATGTGTCCCGTGAAAAAATTAACAAAATCAAACCGCGCAAGGAGCAGGGCAATGTACATTACCGCCAGCACCAGCGATTCAAGCGCCCGCCGGGTGATCACCATGTACATTACCAAAAACAATATAGGCGAGCACATCCACACCGGATGCAGATGCATGTCCTGCGGCAGGGGCGCCCAAATCAAAAGATTGAAAAACACCAAAAACACCAGGCTGTAATTGATAAAAAGTGAAGTGGGACTGATTTTCTTCTGATGCCCCGCGCCAAGTCCACGGCGCTGGTTCAGGATGCGTACCAGGTTGCGGTACTGATTGGTCGCCTGGCTGTACACGCTCTGGAGGAACAGGCCGTAAATCTTGGGGTACATCCGTATCAGGGCGTCCAGCGCCTTTTTGTTAAGCTCGAATACCTTTACCGTTCCCCGCGCGCGAATGTCCGCCATGCGCTTGTCCCCGGTAAGCGCGGCGTATTCCCCAAAGTACTGCCCCGCCTGAAGCTCGTTGATCGGCTCACCGCCCGCGCCCAGGGCGTTGACCACCCCGGCCTCAATGAAAAACATCGCGTTCGCCAGTTCTCCGGCCCGGCAAATATATGTGTCGTGCCGGAACTCCCTGGGCATCAGGTGATCCATGATAAATTCAAGAACCCGGTTTTCCTGCTTTGAATCTTCCAGCCGGAAAAACTCCCGTATGTACGCGCGGTTGATCACCACGCCGGTCTCCCGCCGCTTCCGGCGCAGGCCCCGTTCGCCGCTCCGCTCCGCTCCCCGGCTCCCGGACCGCGCCGCGCTTTTTATCGCCATGCTGTTACGACTGCTCCCATGCCGAACCGTCTTCCGTTTCTTCCGGTCTGGCGTCCGCCGGGGCGGAATTCACTTCACCGGAATGGACCGATCCCATGACAAACCAGGCGGCAAGCATACAGATCCCGCCCAGAATAAAAATTCCCGGATAGTCCCAGAGGTCAATCACCGCGCCGGTAATGGGCGGCGCCAAAATTGCGGCGCTTTGACTAAAGGTGTAATACAGTCCGGTATATACACCCACCGTACCAAAATTCGCCATCTGCCAGAGCATCGGGAACGAATTTACCACCACGCCCATCCAGAACGCCCCGTAACAAAACATAAGCGCGAGAAACAGAATGAAGCGCCCGCGCGCAGAAAGGCCGCCCACAATGGCAAACGCGCCGGAAGCGGGAATCAGTACCAGAATTATGGCAAGCACGCACAGGCAGAACCGTATGCAGGTACGGCGGCCCACTTTGTGCGCAAGATACCCCACGGGAATCGCCGCCATCACGCTGGAAATCCCCGCGACGCCCTGGGCCAGCGCCGCGTTGGAGTCCGCAACACCCATTACTTCGACCATATACAGCCCCAAAAACGGCTTTACCCCCTCGTAAGCGGTAAACCAAAGGAACAGGCTGATCAAAATGCGGGACGCCGAAAAATCCCCCCCGTTTTCCTTTGCCGAATAGGCCATCTTGAGCGCTTTTAAGAGCGGCAGCCGTTCTTCCGCAGCGCTCTTTCCCGCAAGCGCGCTTTCTTCAAGCGTCCCGGAAGGGTCGCGCGCGATCCGCTCCCGTACAAAGAGGAGCAGAATAATCACGGCCAGCAGGATAAAAAGCCCCGCCACAGTAAAGGGAAGTCCTTCATTTTTAGTCATGAGGCGGGTCAACACAAGCGTCCCGACGATGAGGCCAAGCCCTCCCATCGTGTTGATAACGCCGTTTGCTTCGGAACGGAATTCCCCAGGTACCGTATCGGGCATAAGCGCGACAACCGGCCCCCGCACGGAGGTTTTGAAAATATTGAATACAAACAGGAGGCCGACCAGCGCCCAGAACGAAGCCGCCGCGGAAACCGGAATGAAGTGAAAAAGTACCGCGGAAACGGGAAGCATCACCACAATGAACGGCATACGGCGGCCAATGCGCGTCCGCGTCCGGTCGGACCAGATCGCGATCACCGGAATCAAAAGCAACTGCAGCACATTGTCCAGCGTCATGATCCCGCCCACCAGAGCGTTGGAAGCGATATAACGCCGCAGGAACAGGGGAACGTATGTATCGTACAACGGGTCCATAAGACCCATCGTAAAAAAACCAAACCCAATGAGGAACGTAACACCCATATAGGCGCCAAATCCCCTCCCGTTTTTCCCCATCAAAAGCTCCCTGCGCGCGGCACAATCTATTCGTTGTATTTTACCATAAAGTCGGGAAATGGTGAAGATAACCGCCGGTTGTATCACGCCTGACGCCCGGCGGCATTAAACAACTCTACTCCGCCGTTTTTCCTGCCGATAATGGGAAAAGGAGTGTAATATGCAGGCGGATGATACAGTACGCCGGGAATGCCGCGATTTTTGCGCCGTTCTGGAACGGGAACTCGCCCTTATCGAGCGGATTGAAGAATCCCAGAAACTGGTGCGGGAAGCCGTGCGCCGCCGGGCATGGGCGGACTTTGAGATGCTCCAGGAATCAATGCGGCGTCTCGGGGCGGAATTCGAGGAACTCGACCGGGAGCGGGAGGCGGGATTTTACCGGCTCTCCGGCGCGGCAATGCCTCCGCCATCCCCGGAAAGCGGCGGGTTTGAGGCGGGATTTTACGCCCTGATCGCGCGGCTTCCCGCGGACGAGCGGGACCTGCTCGCCGAACGCTACCGGGAGCTTAAATACCGCGCGCTTGCCATTCGCGCCGCGAATGAAAGCCTGCTGCATTATCTTTCCGGCATACGTTTATTGGTAAGTGATTTTCTGGACGCCGCCTTCCCTGACCGAAAGGGAAAACTTTATACGCGGCAGGGCACCACGCAGGCCGCCGACATGCGGAGCATGGTACTGAACCGGCATTTTTAAGGCGCCGCCGGTGAGCGTAACGCTGACCGGCACGGCCCACGGTAATTGCCCGCTTCGCCGTGCGATTACCCTATTAACGCGCCGGATACTACGGACCGTAGTGTCCGGCGCTTCCCTGGGGAACAAACATGACATCGACATTTCAGGGCATTGAGATCGGAAAACGCGGGGTAATGGCCCATCAACAGGCGATAAACACCACCGGCCACAACCTGTCCAACGCGTCAACGCCGGGTTATTCCCGCCAGCGGGTGGAACTTTCCGCGTTTGAGCCCATTTATATGCCCGGCCTCAACCGGGAAGAGACCCCCGGCCAAATCGGGCAGGGAACCGTTATCGCCTCCATTGAGCGGGTCCGCGATCAACTGCTGGACCGCAGGATCATCGCGCAGGCGGGCGGCGAAGGGTATTGGGGCGCGCGCGATCCCTATATTCGCATGATAGAAGAAGCCTACCTTGAAGTGGGGGATAATTCGATTCGCGGGAAGCTCGACGCTTTTTGGGACGCCTGGCAGGAGCTTGCGCGGCAGCCCGCGGAGATTGCCCCCCGGACCGCGGTCCTTGAGCGCGGAAAAACACTGGTGGACGGGATCCATGAGCGGTTCCACGCCCTGCGGGGCATTCAAAATATGGTGGAAGGCGATATTCAGATACAGACCGAACGGGTAAATGAACTTTCCCGGGAAATTGCCGCCCTTAACCGGGACATTCAGCGGATACGCGGCCAGGGGGACAACCCCAACGACCTGCTGGACCGGCGGGATCTCAAGGTTGACGAACTTTCCCACATCATCGACATCACGGTGGACAGCCGGGACCCGGATGAATTCATGGTTCACACATCCGGCTTCATTCTGGTACAGGGACAAATCGGCCGGCAGTTCGATCTTGAAACGGGAACGGAGAACACGGGATTTTCAAAAATCGTCTGGCACGACACGGGAGAGGAAGCGGCCTTTCAGAGCGGCAGCCTCTCCGCGCTCCTGTTTCTCCGGGATCACACAATTCAGGACGAGATTCAGGGCCTCGACAATATCACGATGAATTTTGTGGACCTGGTGAACGAAGTACACCGGGAAGGATATGGACTTAACGGCAGTACGGGACTCAATTTCTTTTCCGAATATCCCTTTGTCCCCAATGTGGAGGGAAATTACGACCGGGACGGTGACGGCGCGTTTGATTCAAGCTATATTTTCCGCGTAAACGGGACCACGGTTCTTGAACCAAACGCCCAGCCGGGACTGGAAGGGGTCATAACCCTGTCCGGGGCGAACGGCGCCGTGGAAGTTCCCTATTACCCCACCGACACGGTGAACGATATTGTACTCAGGATCAACAATTCCGGTGCGGAAGTTGTGGCGCGCCTTAACCGGGACGGACATATTCAGTTCAAGGCAACGCCCGCGGAAGGCAGCATTACGGCCGGCGGCAATCCCGATTTTGTGATGCGCCACATCGAAGACTCAGGGCGCTTTCTTGCCGGTTACGCGGGTGTTTTGAATGCGCCGGGACCGGAAGGGGCCTACGATTGGGCCGGGCCGGGCGCGGTGGCCGCTTTTTCAGGCGGCGCGGAAATCTGGGCCGCCGCCCCCACCGCGCATCCCTCAGGCTGGATCGAAATAAATCCGGTCCTGCTGAAGGACCCCACCACCGTGGCCGCGGGCTTTGGCGAAAACGGCCGGGCGGCGAATCCCGGCAACGGCGGCGCGGCGGAAGCCATCGCCAGCATCCGCAACACGCGGGTGATGGTTGGGCGGACCGGCAGCCTTGACGATTACTTCGCCGAATCGGCCGGGCGGGTGGGCCTGCTCGGTGAACAGAGCCGCGAGGCCCTGGCGACACAAAATCTGATCATGAAACAGTTAAAAGATATGCGGGAATCAATTTCCGGCGTCAATGTTGATGAAGAACTGGCAAACATGATCAAGTACCAGCACGGCTACAACGCCGCGGCGCGTTTTATCACCACGGTTAATTCCATGCTGGATACGCTGATTAACCGGATGGGCGTATAATAGCGTTGTTCTGAAACTTCGCCAGGTTGGCGCAGTTTCAGAACAACTTCCGCTTAAAAAAAATGCCTGCCGGAACTGCCGGTACGGAGGAGTGAAAAAATGAGACGGGTTTCTACAGATATGTCGAACAATGACATGCAGTATTTTCTGCGGCGGCAGGAAGAACGCCTTAACGAAGCGCAAAACCGCATTGCCGGGGGGAGCAGAATTCTTGTCCCCCGTGACGATCCCCTGGCGGCGTCCCACGCGGTACGGTACGATTCCTACCTTGCCCGGCTTGAGCGGTTTGAAAAAAACGCCCTCTATGCGCGGGATCATCATAACGAGGTTGATGGCTACCTTGCGCGGACCAACGACATCATGCAGCGGATACGCGAGCTTACCGTAGCGGGGGCCACCGGAACCTACACCGCCGAAGACCAGCAATACATCGCCACGGAAATGAATGAACTCCTCAAGGAACTGGTCTCTCTGGCCAACGCGCCGGGAGCGGACGGCGGGTTTCTTTTTTCCGGCGATAAAACATTTACCGAACCGTTCCGCATTGTGGAAGGTACGGTGGCGGGCAGCGACGGTTCCCCGGAAATGACGCCGATGGTGGTCCGGGTGGAATACCGGGGGGCGGGTTCTTCCCGGCGTACGGAAATCAGCGAACGGACCTACGGGGATCTTGATATCGGCGGCGGCGAAGCGTTCTGGGCGGAAAAAATGCAGATATTTTCCGGTGTGGACGGCGCCAATTACCGCGCGGCAAACGCCGGCAGTTTTTTTATTGACGGCATCGAAATCCCCGTAAGCGCGGGCGACACGCTGCACGCCATCGTGGCAATAATAAACGATTCCGCCGCGCCGGTAAAAGCCTACGTCGATCCCGATACGCGGGGACTCAATATCGAAGGGACCAATCCGCATCTGATCCGCATGGAGGACGCGGCCGGTTCCCGCACCCTGCAAGACCTCGGCGTTATCGCCATGAACAGCGATCCCGCGGCTCCCAACTGGCATCCGGCGGCGCGGGTTTCGGGCGGCTCCCTTTTCGACATGGTTATCCGCGTCCGGGACGCCCTGTTCCGGGGCGATCAGGATTTTGCCGGAAGCCAGGGCCTGGGGGGCATCGATCTGGCGATGGGAAATGTTCGCAGCCGCATGGCCCTGAACGGAAGCCGCGCGGAGCGGGCGGAAAGCGCCTGGCAAAAACTCAACATGGAAACCTACCATGTCCAGGCGGAATTTAACCGGGAAGCGTCCATTAATCCGGAAACCGCCTACATGGATCTGGGCATGATTGATTTTGCCCGCCGCGCAACTCTCCAGACATCGGCAAAGGTCCTGCCGCCCACGCTGCTGGATTTCCTGCGGTAAACGCGACCCCCCGGTTAAATCCACATGGATGCGTGCCCAAGCCGCGCAGCGGCTTGGGCTTGGGTTTTGCC
>JAITGJ010000128.1 GCA_031280705.1 Spirochaetaceae bacterium | reverse complement strand
TTGACAGGCGGGGCAACCCTATCGAAGTTATGTATAACCGCATTGACAGCGAGCGGGTAAATGTGTTCCATGCCATGAAGTGCCGGAAAAGTTTTTTACCCATGATAAGCAATATTTTGCAGAGGAGAATTAAAACAATGGCATATATGACCGAAGAAGAAGCGGACGCGCTGGATGAAGAATTGACCCGTACTACCCCGAACGTTGATTTCAGCAAGAGCGATGTCTTTATCCGCCAGCGGGAACTGCTTACACTGCTAGACCCCATGGCAGCCGACTATATTATGACCCGCGCCCTTGATACCCACAAACCCCCTGCCCAAATCATCAGCGACATGGTGCGGGAACGGATTACCGCCGCCGCCGAAGGGTAACGCAGGGGGCGCCAGGCACCGTTTTTTTCACGCGGGGGTGTCTGACACCGGGTTTCGGCCCAAAACGGCGGTTGGGGGCGGTTCGTTTACGCGCCCCCAAGGAGTTTTTCAACAGGGAACCGGTAAACGGCGCATTTTTAAGAGAGCTGTTCCAAATCTGACAGTTGGGAACCGGCTCACGTTAATCATCGTCTTCGCCAAATTCGATATTGTCCACAAAAATTTCCTGGAAATACCGGTCTTCGGGCAGGCTGTACTCCACGGCAATCGCCGCAATTTGATCGAGGCGCGGCCCCGCGTCCCGGTCGAGGAGATACATCGCCGCGCCGCCCAGCGCGCTGTTCCCGATCAGGCGCACCCGGTCCTTGAGTTCGGGCGGAATAAGGCCGATGCCCGCGCCGTTTTCAAAATTAAGATTGAAGCCGAAGCCCCCGGCAATGTAGAGATTCCCCAACTCGCCATAGGTAACGCCGGCAAAGTGGAGCAGCGCTTCCACGCCGGAACGGATGGCGCTCTTGGCAAGCTGGAGTTCCCGCACATCCTTCTGGATAAAGGTAATATCCTCGCCGTTCGCGGTTTTGGCAAGAAAAAATTCACGCACGCCCCGGTCCTTGTTGAAGGAGCCGGACGGAAGGATCAGATCGTTTTTGAGCCCTTCGTATACAATATCCACAACCGCCGAGCCGCAGATACCGGCGGCTTCCGCGTCACCGATGGTTTTTACCCGGAACGCGCCGTCAACATACCGCGCCTGGGAAATCGCGCCGGGGACGCTGCCCGTGCCCCAGAGAATATTGCCGCCCTCGAATGCCGGGCCTGCGGCCGTCGCCGTGGCCAGAATTTTTCCCGGCGTTACCAGCGCCATTTCGCCATTTGTGCCGATGTCCATAAAAAATTCCGGCCGTTTCGCGTCATAAAGCCCGGTAAAAAGCAGTCCCGCCGTAATGTCCGCGCCCACATAGGTGGAAATGCCGGGAAGCATCGTTACCGGACAATTGAGGTCTCCGGCAAAAAGCTCCCGGTAATTACAGGTAACATAGTCAAGCGTAACCGGCGTAAAGGGCGCGAAGCCAAGCGTCGCCGGGGAAAGGCCCAAAAGCAGGTGAAGCATCGTGGTGTTTCCCGCGATGACCACGCGCGCCACCGTCCGCGCACGGATCCCTTCCTCCCGGCAGAGCGTTTCTGCGCCTTCGGCAATCTGTTTCCGTACGCTGGCCATGAGGCGCGGAAGGTCCCCGCCCCGGGCGCGCTGCATCCGCGAAATAACGTCCGCGCCGAATTCACGCTGTTTGTTCACTACGGAAACCCGCCGCGCTATCGCGCCGCTTTCAAGGTCGATGAGCACCATGGCGATAGTCGTCGTACCGATGTCGATGGCGATACCGTGGGGTTTTTCACCGCCGGCCATAATGGCCGCAATGGCCGGCCCCGCGCGGTATACCGTTACCGGCTCCCAGGATTCCGCCGCTTCCCGGACCGCTCCATCCGGGGAGGGGGCGGAAGCGCCCATAATGTCCGCAAGTTTCGCCGCCTCCTCCAGTTCCCGTAAACTTGCCGGGCGGTCCCCCGCAAGCTGGCGGACAAAGGGAAGCGCCTGCTTTTTGGGGACATACGATTCCTTTACCAGGCTGTTTGCCGTAAGGAGGGATGTATCAAAGCCCGCCACCGCCTCAAAGTTTTTTTCGCTTTTGGGAACGCGGATCGTAAGGTCTTCGCGGGCAAACGCCTGACACGCAAGACGAAGCCCCTGATCAAGCTCCGCCCGGCTTAAACAGTCCCGGTCCGCGGCGGTAATTTCCACAGTGCCTTTAAGCAGGGTAATTTTACACTTGCCGCATTTGCCCCGGCTTCCACAGGGCGCGGACACATAAATCCCCGCCTCCTGAAGCTGCCGCAAAACCGTCGTTGTTCCGTCTCCGGAAACCGTTTTTTCGCCCTCGTCCGAGAGGACGGTTAATGTAATGAGAGCCACCGGAACCTCCTTTATCAATGCGCCGCGCACGGCAGGTCCCGCCAGAAAACGCGGGTTTTTTGCCGGAGGCAAAACCAAGCTCAAGCCGTAGCGCGGCTTGAGCGGGCTTGAGCAGATTTAGTATACGGGCTTCCTTCCGCCCCGTCAAGCAAAAACGCGGCGGCGCGGAAGCCGCCGGGAGCAGATCATAACAATGATACGCGCGATTATGCCGGAAGATACGGGATGTTACCGCAGGCAAAAGGCCCCCGGCGAACCGGCCCCGTCAAAAAACGCGGGGTTGCGGCGGTTCCCGGCGACAATGGGCAGAAGCCGTGTACCATGACCGAATTTTCTGTCAAGCGCCGTCTACGGGTTTTGGACGGCGGCTTCGACGGCCAGGGCAAGCTGGGCGGGGCAGGACGTGCCCTTCCCGCCGCAGGTAACGCCTTTTAGTTTGCCGGTAAGTTCGGCGGCGTCCATGCCTTCAACAAGGAGGGCAATGCCCTTGAGGTTGCCGTTACAGCCGTTTTCAAAAACAACGCCATGTACTTTGCCGTTTTCCAGATTAAACCGTATGGCCGTGGAGCAAACGCCCCGTGTCTTGTATTCAAACATCGCCTTCTCCCCCTCTATCACATGCCGCGTTCATGGTACTCATAAATCGCGCTCCTGCCCAGATGCCGCCGCGCCACCGTCCCGGATCCGGGACCCGCCGGGACCCTTGACTACTTCTACGCGGCTTGGAATGCGGGTGCGCAATTCTCCCACATGCGAAATGAGGGCGACCATGCGCTGTTCCTTGATTTCGTCCAGAATGAGGAGGGCAAGGTCAAGGGTCGTTTCGTCCAGGCTGCCGAATCCCTCATCAATAAATACGGCGTCAAGACGCACCCCGCCGGAACGGTTCTGGATGGAATCGGCCAGGCCCAGCGCCAGGCTGATGGACGCCATAAAGCTTTCGCCGCCTGACAGGGTGGCGCAGGGACGGCACTTGCCCGTGTGCGCGTCAAAAACGGCAAGGTCAAGTCCGGCGCGGGCGTTGCCCGTTCCCGCGCCGCTGTCAAGCAGGAGGGAGTAGCGGCCCTCGCTCATGCGCTCAAGGCGGCGCGTGGCGTATGCGGCGACTTCTTCCAGATACCGGCCCAGCAGCCAGGCGTCAAAGGACTTTTTTTTGGGATTCCTGCCGGAAAGATCATCGGAAAGGGCGGCGAGTTTCCCGCTTTGCCGGGCAAGGTGTTCGTAGCGTTCCCCGGCGGCGTCAAGAAGCGCGGCGTCCCGTTCCAGCGCGGCAAGTTCCCCCGCGGCGCGGTCCCGTTCCGCCTCCGCCGCACGGCGGCGCTCCTCAACTTCCTCAAGCCGGGCGGCATCGCCGTTACCGGCGTCGTCATTACCGGCAACAGCATCACTGTTGCCGGTAATGACGGCGATTTTTCCACGCGCGGTTTCCAGGGAGCGCAGTAATTCCGCCTTGAGGCTTTCCCGCCGGGCCGCCTCTTCCCGGTGGCGCGTGAGGGTTTCTTCAAGCGCCGTAAACGCGCCGTCTTCAAGCAGCGCCGCGCGAAGTTCCGCGCCGCCGGTAAAGGGGGATTGCTCAAGGGCCGCGCGAAGGGCCGCCTCCGCTTCCATCCGCCTGGCAAGGATCTCATCGTGTTTGGCGCGGCAGCTTTCCGCCCGTGTCCGCGCCGAGGCAAAACGCACCATAAGCGCCTCTTTTTCTTCCCGGTAACGGCGCACGGTTTCACCGGCGTGGAGTATGCGGCGTTCCGTTTCCGCGAGAACGGCTTCCGGCGTTTGTCCCGCGCGGGACCCCGCGTCAGTAACGCCGTCATGCGGCCCCAGGACAAGTCCCCGGCGGTCCCGTATCTCTTCCGCGGCCAGTCCCGCGTGGCGGTGCTGTTCGCTCAGGGCGGCAAGTTCCGTTTCCCGTTCGGCAATACTTTTTTGCGCCGGTATTTCTTCCCGCCGGAGTTCCGCAAGGCGGGCCGCATCGCGGCGCACCGTCTCATGTTCGTTGACCAGCGCGTTAAGACGGGCAATATGGGCCTCAAGAAGGCGGGCCGTCTCTTCCACGCCGGAAAGGGTCTGTATGCGGGAAAAATACGCGGCGATTTCCCCGCCGTCATCGTCGCCGTAACCGGCGTCGCCGTAACCGGCGTCGCCGTATCCGGTGCCGCCGGTTACGGCGGGAAATCCCGCCTTGAGTTCGGCCTGGTTCGCAAGCAGTTCCGCAAGCCGTCCGGTTTCCTTCTCAAGGTCCCGCCGCGCCCCTTCACGCTCCGTTTTCCGGGCGGCGTACTGTTCCCGCGCGTCCCGGACGGCGTATTCGAGCGCGTCAATGCGTTCCGCAAGGCCAAATACGCGGGGATGGGCCGCGGCCGGGTCCGGGTGTTCCCGCGAACCGCAGACCGGACAGGGTTCGCCGTGTTTAAGGTCCGCGGCAAGCAAGGCGGCCTGTTCCGCATGGGCGGCGGTTTCTTTCTCCGCTTTAAGGGCGGCAAGTTCCGCTTCCAGGGCCGGGAGCCGCGCGCCAAGTTCCAGAGAGGCCGCTTCAAGCAGGGCCGCCCGTTCCCGGCTCTGCCGTTCTTCCCGCAGGGCCGCTTCCCCGGCAGCGGCGACTTTTTTAAGCGCCACGAGTTTTTCCCGGATCACCCCCGCCGCTTCCCGCCGCCGTTCAAGCGCCTCCGCGCCGCGGGTACGTTCCTCAAGCCGTTTTATCTCTTCCTCGCGCGCGGCGCTCCTTTTTTTGAGGCTGTCCGTTTCCGCGCGGACCGCCGCGATACGCCCGCGCAGTAATTCCGCTTCTTCCTCCGCCCGGAACAGTTTTTTTTCTTCTTCAATAAGTTCCGCGTACCGTTCTTTTTTCCGGGCAAGTTCCGCCTTTTCCGCTTCCAGCGCGTCAATTTCCCCGGCCCGGCTTTCCATTTCCGCCGCCCGCGCTTCGGCTTCCGCGCGGTCGCGGAGGGCTTTTTCAAGTTCGTTTTCCGCCGCGGCTTCGTCTTTTTTCCGTTCCTCTTCCCGGTTAAGCAGTTCCCCCAGGGGACGGGCCGCGCGGGCGCGCCGCAAGGCTTCTTCTTTTCCGGGAATATCTTCCCGCCCGGCGCGGGCGGCTTCTTCGTCAACAGCCCTGATGCGCGACCGTATTTCCGCCGCTTCTTCCCGTGCGGCAAGATTGGCGCGGAGGATTTCCGCCGTTTCCGCAAGGCGCGCCGCGCGCTCCCGCGCCGCGCGAAGCGCCGTTTCCGCTTTTTCCCGGAGTTCCCCCTCCCCGGCGCTTTTGACGCGGCCATGCAGTTCTTCCAGCGTGCGCAGGGCCGCGGCGGTTTCGGCGCCCGCGCTCCGCGCCTTTTCCAGCGCGAGGACTTTTACCTTTTCGGCGTTTTCCACGGGGAACAGTTTTCCCAGGGATTTCTGGCGGCCCAGCGTATTCTGGCGGAGAAACTCGGCAAATTCCCCCTGCGGCAAAAGCACAATCCTGAAAAATTCCTCCGCGTCAAGGCCGATAAGCGCGCGGATTCTGTTATCGGCTTCGCTTTTTTTGGTGTTGAGGCTTTCCAAGAGGCCGTCCGGGGCAACGCGGTACAGCGCGGCCTTTTCCTCCAGCGTCATCATGCCGCCGCCGCGCTTTTTCGGCGTTTCCTGTTTGGGCGCGCGTTCCACCCGGTAGGTTTCCGTGCCCACAGAAAAATCGAACATTACAAAACACGCGCCGTCTTCCCCCGCGTAATCACTTTTAAGGCGTGTCAGGTGATCGCCCCGGCTGCCGGGGACTTTTCCGTACAGGGCAAAACAAATGGCGTCGAAAATACTGGTTTTCCCCGATCCGGTTTTTCCGGTAATAAGAAAAATGTCGTCAAGGCCGGTAAAATCGAGGTACGCTTCCCCGGCAAAGGGGCCGAAATTGGCGGCGCGGAGGGAAACGGGCCTCATGCTTCTTCCCCGTGTTCCGCTTCCCGGACAAGTTCCCCGAACAGGGCGGTCTTTTCATCGTCAAACAGATCCCCGCCGTAAATGTCCGCGAGAAAATCCCGGAAATCATCGGTCAGGGTGCGGGGCGCGGCGGAAGAAGCGGCAGACGGGGACGGCAGCGCGGCAAGGCCATTTTCCGCGCGGAGGCGCGCGAAGGCTTCGTCCTGCCTGACCGAAAGCAGCCAGGGAAAGCGCCGCCTGAGGAGCGGGAGGGGATTTGCGGTAAGGTCCGCACCGGTCAGGTTGATCTCAAGATAGGCGTTTTCCGCGGCGCGAAGGACGGCGGCGTCCGGCCCGGCGGCATCTTCCCGGTAAAAGTACCGGAAACTTCCCGCAAGGCTCAACAGGGGCCGCAGGGGCCGCGCCGGAAGGGGCGTTATGACCGGCGCTCCCGGGCCAAGCTCCACGGAAAGAAACACCTTTTCGTGCTTCGCCTCTCCAAAGGAGTACGCGAGCGGACTGCCCGCATACCACCCGTTTTGCCCGGCCCGCTGAAAGCGGTGCAGGTGGCCAAGCGCGGCGTAATCAAACTCCGCAAAAAGCCCGATGTCCACCTGTTCGGCGTTTCCCAGAAATACCCGCTCAGATTCGGAGGACGCGCCGCCGCCCGCGAACAAATGCGCCGCGAGCACGGTCCAGCGCGCGCCCGCTTCCCGCGCCGCGCGGCGGGCCTCTTCAAGGCGCGCCGCGGCGCAGGCGGCAAGGCGTTCCTGCGAACGGAGCGGCGCGCCGTCCGCGTCAAGATCGCCCGCGCGGAGAAACGGCAAAAGAAAAAAAGCGCACACATCGCCCGTTTCCGCGTCCCGGATCATTACCGGCTTTGACGCGCCCGCGGCATCCGTTACCAAGTGTATGCCGAGCCCTTCAAACAGCTCTTTCCCAAAGCCAAGCCGCGCGGCGGAATCGTGGTTTCCCGGCAGTACCAGAACGGCAATATCCGGCCGCTGGAATTTAAGCTGCCCCAAAAAGCCGGAAAAAAGACTTACCGCCTCGGGCGCGGGAATGGACCGGTCATACACATCCCCCGCGATAACGAGGGCCCGGTATGACGGATCGGCAAGAAGGGCCGCAAGCTGTTTCAATATATGCCGCTGATCTTCAAGGAGAGGATATTCGTGAAAGACTTTCCCCAAATGGAGATCAGCCGTATGAATAAACTTCACCGGCGGTCCTCCCCTCCCCGGCGGCGCGCGCCATAGGCACTAGGGCCGCCTTTCCAGAATGCAGAGCAGCCGGTCAAGGTCGTCCATCGAAAAATAGTCAATCCGGATGGTCCCCCGTGAAAGGTCCCCGGCAATGGTAACTTTGGTGCCCAGCGTGTCGATAAACCGCTGTTCCATACCGGCCAGTTCCGGATCCCGCGCGTTCTTCGCGGGTATGGCCGCGCCGTTCGTGTCCAGCCCGCCATCCAGCCCGCCGTCAGGCGGCGCGTTAAGCGCCGCGGCCCGCTTTTCCACCTCCCGCACGGAAAGGCCCCGCGCGGCAATTTCGCCAAAAAGCCGTTCCCGCGCCGCGCCGCCGTTTACCGAGAGGAGCGCCCGGCCGTGCCCCGGCGAAAGGGTCCCCGCCTCAAGCGCGGCGAGCATTGCCGGGGGGAGACGGAGCAGCCGGAGGGCGTTTGCCACGGTGGAACGGTTCTTTCCCACCCGCGCGGCAACTTCATCCTGGGTAAGGCCGGCAATTTCCATCAATTTTTGATACGCGGACGCCTCTTCCACCGGGCTCAAATCCTCCCGCTGGATATTTTCGATAAGGGCAATTTCCATCCGCTCCGCTTCGGAAAAGGACCGGACAATAACGGGAATCGCCTCAAGCCCCGCGAGCCGCGCGGCCCGGACCCGCCGTTCTCCGGCAACAATGGTCCAGCCGCCGTCCGCGCCTTCCACGATGGGCGGCTCGATTACCCCGTGTTCCCGTATCGACGCGGCCAGTTCCTCAAGGGCCGCTTCATCAAAATGCCTGCGGGGCTGGTGGGGATTGGGGCGGAGGTTTTCCAGGGGAACAAGCCGCTCCCCGCCCGGCGCGCCGGCGTCCGCCACCGGCAGGGCAAAAGCGCCCCCCGCGTCCTCCGCTTCAAGGACTGCGCCGTCATCGCCATTACTGGCGTCGCCAGTAATGGCGGCGCCAAAAAACGGAGGCGTCTCTCCGTCCGCCGGAAACAGGGCGTCAAGTCCCTTCCCCAGCCGTTCCCTAGAGGCCACGTTCAATTACCTCCCGGGCAAGCGCCTGATACGCCCGCGCGCCGGAACTTTGGGGATCGTACTGGGAAATGGCAAGCCCGTGGGAAGGCGCCTCTGAAAGACGCACATTCCGGGGAATAATCGTGGCAAACACCCGGTCCTTGAAGTACGCGGTTACCCGCTTTACCACTTCCTGGGCAAGTTTTGTCCGCTGATCGTACATCGTAAAAAAAATCCCCCCAATTTTGAGGGCCGGATTGAGGCTCCGTTGTACCCGCTGCACGGTTTTGAGGAGCAGGGAAAGCCCTTCCAGGGCAAAGTACTCGCATTGCATGGGGATAAGCACCGCGTCCGCCGCGGCAAGGCCGTTCAGCGTCAGCACGCCGAGCGAAGGCGGGCAGTCTATCAGGATATAATCGAATTTATCCCGCACCGGGGCAAGGGCCTTTTTAAGGTAAAAATCCCGCTCTTTTTGGGAGATCAGTTCCACCGCCGCACCGGAAAGGTCAATATTTGCGGGAATGACAAACAGTCCCGGCACCTGGGTTTTCCGTATTGCCTGGTTAACCGGGGCCGCGCCGGAAAGCAGTTCGTAGACGCCCGGTTTTGCGTTTCGCACGCCGATGCCGCTTGAAAGGTTCGCCTGGGAATCAAAATCCACCAGAAGCGCCGATTTCCCCATAGCCGCAAGATACGCGCCCAAATTGATGGCCGAGGTTGTCTTGCCCACGCCGCCTTTCTGGTTAACAAAAACGTATACCATGCCCATACGATCATTATACCAGATAAACGAAGAAGAGGGGAGGGTGCCCAAGCCGCTGCGCGGCTTGGGCTTGGGTTTTGCCGTAGGCAAAACCCCGCCAGACCCCGTTCAAGCCCCCCGCTCTAAGCCCTGCACGCTAACCCCCCCGGAGAAATCCGCAAGG
>JAITGJ010000100.1 GCA_031280705.1 Spirochaetaceae bacterium | reverse complement strand
GACGACGCGGCGGGCTGGTTCGGCTCCAGCGGCGGGGCGGTTTGAGCGGGCGCGGCTGACCGGGCCGCCTCTATGGACGAAGCGGCGGGCTGGTTCGGCTCCAGCGGCGGGGTGGTTTGAGCGGGCGCGGCTGACCGGGCCGCTTCTACGGACGAAGCGGCGGGCTGGTTCGGCTCCAGCGGCGGTTCGGCTTGCGCGGGCGCGGTTGATTGGGCCGCCTCCGGGGGCGTCTCTGGCGCGGCATTCGTACCTACGGGAGCGGCCGCGCCGGATGCCGGAGCCGGCGGCGTGGCGGCGCGGTCCTGCCTGAGGTAAAGCTCTCCGGCTACGCCTTTTTCCCGGCCGATAAAGCGGAACAGAAATGATACCGAACCGTCCGGCATGATTCTCCCGCCGCCCACGCGGAACCGTTCGGGCGAAACGGCGGCTACCCCGTCAAACAGTTCCGCAAGGCGTATGGAGTTGAACCCCCGGAACAGGGCGGAATCCCGTCCGTTCCGTTGTATCGCCGCGAGTACATTCCGCGCGGCGCGGTACGCTTCTTCCGGCGCGTCGCCCTGTCCCAAATCCCCGATAACGGTATCCCGGGGGGCGCGGCCCTCTCCCATCCGGCGCGGAGACAGTACCGCGTCGGGAATGGTCCGTATCTCCTGGGCGGGGAGGGAAAGGGTAAAAAAAACGAAAAAAACAAGGAAGAGGCGCATCATGGTTTATTGTAAATATCGGCACAGAATCGCGCAATAGCGAGTAAAATACGGAGCAGGGGCGTGGCCGCCGCGCGGGACCGCGCCGTGGTTTTTTCAGGATTTCGGTTTCCGGACAAACAGACGGTATATCAGGAGGAGGATTTTATAATACAACCAGGAAAAAATCCGGAAAAAGAGCCAGGGCCGCTGGAAAAAGTACCCCACCCATTCAAGCCCCTTGTCAAAGGCCGCCCGGCTGGGACGCCGCCGGTATTCAGCGAACACTTCGAACAGGTCGCTGCACCAAAGCCGGAGGCCCGGCGCAAGATTTTCATGATTGCGGACGATCCACCGCTCTTTTCCCCGGACGCCTTTTGCCACGAGGAGGAGCGCCGGAGCCGCCTTGTGAACGGCCTGGAGCAGATCGCCTTCCCGCTGACGCCGCCAGCCGCCGGGGTTACGGCCCACAATGCGAAGATGGGGAAACGTGGCGCGGATATTTTTTTCTGTTTTGTGGAGAACCTGTGCGCTTCCGCCCAAAAGATATGTGGTAAATTCCCGCTTTTCAAGGATGGTGAGAAGGCTGACCGTAAAATCAAACGGCATATAGCGAATCGGCGTTTTCCCGGTCAAAAAACGCGCCCCGCTTACGAGGCTCCTTGAAATCGGGATAACAAGCGCCGCGCCCAGCACATAATCGCGGTAATCGCCGTTCCGCCGCGCCCGGAGCAGGTCTTGCAGCGATAACAGCACGATATTGCCGCCGCCCCTTGTCCGCAGCAGATCGATGACAAGATCGGGAAGCTGTTCCTGGGGAACGATGTCCAACGGCACCGTAAGCAGACTGATCCGTTCGACCGTTACCGTTCCTGCTCCCCCGCCGCCCGGTCCGGGGCCGTCTTCTCCGCCTTCAATATCCACGATGATCTCTCCCAAAGAATGACGCGGACCGCCGCGGCAGCGTACAGAGCGGCTGTTTCGGTTCGCAGTACCGTATCCCCCAGCGAAAGGGGCTTAAAATCCGCCGCGAGAAACCGGTCCACCTCCGCCGGGGAAAAGCCGCCTTCCGGGCCAATGGCGACAACCACCGCGCCGGGATCGCTATCAAGATAGCCGTGAAAAGCGCCCTGTGCAAGGGGGCCGCTCCCGCCGTTCCCCGCCGGATGAAGCATAATGCCGAGCGGCGCGGGACAGTCCGTTTTGATGCGTTCCCACACGGCAAAAATCGCCTCCGGGGAACCGGGCTGAAAAACGCGGGTATCCACGGCGGAACCGCTCTGCTGGCGGGCTTCCTTTACGATGCGTTCCCAGCGGGCCAGTTTACCGTCCGCGTCTCCGCGCCGCGCCGCCGAACGCGCGCTCTCAAACGGATAAATCTCCGCGACGCCCGCCTCCGTGGCCTGCCGGACAATCAGGTCCATTTTCGCGCCCTGGGGCAGCGCCTGGAACAGCACGAGCCGCGCGCGGCCCGGCCCGGCGGCGCTTCCCGGCAGGGTCCCCGGCGGGATCGTCTCCGGCGCGGCTTCAATGGTTCCCCGGAGCGTTCCGCCGTCCGTGGCGATCACCCGGACCAGTACCGGCCCGCCGCCGGGGAGCAGGGCGCGAAACACCCCGCCGGGACGTAACCGCCGTACGCGGACCAGATAGTGATAATCCTCCCCATCGAGACATACGGCAAGCGCGCCGTCCGGTCCCCGGAACGGGGGCCGGGAAAGCAAAAACTGTTTCAGCCTTACGCGGCCCCTTCTTCCGCCGCCTTTTCCTGGAGGTCCCGGAGTGTCCGGGAGGTCTGCATCAGGGCGCTCCAGGAACCGCCCCGGAGGATATTCACCGCCTCCTGAAGCTGGACATCGTATTCAAGATCGTAGACCGGCGCAATAACCGTGCGGTTCTGCTCGTCCCGGACCAGACGGCGCAGCCGCAGTGAATCCAGGCCGTATTCCGCCGCGAGTTCCTGACAAAAACGGTCGAATTCGGCGCTGGTCGCGGCGGGATGTTCCTCAACCCAAGCCGGGATACGGTTTGCCTGCATCAGGCGGGCCAGATTCTCCACATCAGAATCGGTAAATTCCGGAAAAAGCACCTCGCGGTCCGGGGGAATGCCTATGTGGTCGATATTGACATCGCTCGGCGTATAGTACCGGGCCGTCGTAATCTTGAAACCCGTCCGGTCCAGGGGATACACCTGCTGCACCGATCCCTTGCCGAAGGTCTTTTCTCCGACAAGATAGGCCCGGCTCTGATCCTTGAGCGCGCCGGCCACAATTTCTGACGCTGACGCGGAACCCCGGTTGATCAGCACCACCACCGGCACGTTTGGGGGAACCAGCGTCTGCCGCCGCGCCCGGAGCACCTGCGTTTCACGCTCGGTACGGGAACGGACGGTAACCACCACCCCATCATCAAGGATAAGATCGCAGACGCCCACCGCGGCGCTGAGCAGGCCGCCGTAATTGTTTCTGAGATCCAGAATCAGCGCCCGGTACCCCTGCGCCGCGAACCGTTCCAGCGCCTCCCGCGAGCGGTCAACAGTCATGGCGCTGAAACTAATCAGTTTAAGGTAACCGATATCGCCAATCATCGCCTGCTTGACCGTGGGCACTTCAATCACTTCCCGCGTCAGCGTTACGGGAAATTCGAGGGTACGCCCCCGCCGGATAACCAGATTGACCTCCACGCCCGCCGGGCCCTTGAGCCGCGCCAGCACCTCGTCCATGGTAAGGGCGTCGGTCATTTCGCCGTTAATTTTGATAATAAGATCGCCGGGCTTGATGCCCGCCCGCCAGCCGGGCGTATCCTCAATGGGGGAAGCGACTTCCACATAGGGCGGTTTTCCGTTCACTTCGCCTGTGGGCTTGGCGATATAGAGGCCCACGCCGCCGTAACTTCCCTGAATCACGTTTTCGCTGAGATCGGCCATATCCGACTCCTGCAAAAACACGGAGTACGGATCCCCGAGCGCGTTGAGCATCCCGGTCATGGCGCCTTCATAGAGGAGCCGGGGGTCAATCTGGTCCACATAATGCTGCTGGACAAAATCGAACACATTTTGCAGGAGCGACATATAACGCCGGGAGTCGCCGTTCTGGTCCTGTGCCCGTGCGAGCGGCGCCGAAGCGACAACAAAAATCGCGCAAAAGATAACCGTGGCGGCCATCCAGACAAAGGGGGCGGAAACCGTACCCCGGTGGGAATTATTCATTTTATTATTGTAGAATTTCGCGGGATATTGCTCAAGACCGTTCAACCGCCCGCATTTGCCGCAGGGACTACCCCGGTCCGGTCCCGCCTTCGCCTTGCGCGGCCTTGCGGGAATATTTATAGTAGATTTATGAGCGCAAACACCCGGTATAAGGACAGCGTCTTCTC
>JAITGJ010000096.1 GCA_031280705.1 Spirochaetaceae bacterium | reverse complement strand
TGTTTACGCTGCGCCGCCAGTAGGCGGCTTGGCCTCCATTCGGCTAGGTCGGCTGCGCCTCCCACGCCTCATTCCGGCACATTTTGCCAGCTCTGGTCGCGCTTCCTGCGGAAGCGATGCTGCGCAAAGCCCTTATCCGGGCTGGCAAAACGTCGTAAACAGCCGGAACGTTATGTGCCATTTTATAACACACAGACCGGGCGGGTCTGTTCAAAAAACGGCGGCCGCGCTGTTTGCGTTGCTTTTTCCGGTTTCCCTAACGAAGCGGCGGCCGGATTTGCCTGCGTAACGCGGCAATTTGCCGCCGTACCTCTTTGGGCGCGGGGCCGCCGGGAAGATGCCGTGCGGCAACCGACGCTTCGGGCGTAAGGGCCGCGTATACATCGGATTCAAAAAGAGGGGAACGGCCTTTAAGCTGCTCCAGACTGCGCGCGGCAATGCTGGCCTGTCCCGCACCCACGCAGTCCCGCACGATAAGGGCCACCGCTTCGTGAGCCTCCCGAAAGGGAAGGCCCTTCCGCACCAGATATTCAGCCGCGTCGGTCGCCTCAATAAAGCCGCCGGTACAGGCCGCCTTCATCCGCGCATGGTTGAAGCGCGCGGAGGCCATCATCCCCCGGAACATACGGAGACAGTTCCGCGCGGTATCGAGGCTGTCGAACAGGGCCTCCTTGTCTTCCTGAAGGTCCTTGTCGTAGGCGTAGGGCAGTCCCTTGAGCACCGTAAGAAGCGTTACAAGATTTCCCGTGGTCCGCCCGGACTTGCCCCGGATCAGTTCCGCGAAATCAGGATTTTTTTTCTGCGGCATGATCGAAGACCCGGTGCTCCACTTTTCCGCCAAATCGATAAATTTGAATTCTTCGCTAGCCCAAATAACCACGTCCTCGCAGAACCGGGAGAGGTGCGTCATCAAAATGGCGGAAGCCGCGGCGAGTTCCAGCGCAAAGTCCCGGTCCGCGACCGAGTCCATTGAATTGAGCGTGGGCCGCGCAAAGCCCAGTGCCCGGGACGTATTTTCCCGGTCAAGCGGAAGCGCGGATCCGGCAAGGGCCCCGGCCCCAAGCGGACATTCGTCAAGCCGGGCGAGCGCGTCAATAAACCGGTCCTGATCCCGCACGAGGCCCGCGCACCAGGCGGCGAGGTGATGCCCCAGCGTTACCGGCTGGGCCCGCTGGAGGTGCGTGTAGCCGGGCATGATGCTCCCGGCATGGGTTTCCGCCTGATCGAGCAGAGCCGTTATGGCCGCGGCCAGTTCCCCCAGCAGCGATTCCCCGGCTTTTTTCAGGTACAGCCGGAAATCCACGGCAACCTGATCATTCCGGCTCCGCCCGGCGTGCACCAGTTTTCCCGGCATACCAAGCCGCGCGATCAACTCCGCCTCGATAAACGAATGAATGTCTTCCGCGGCGGGATCTATGGCGAGCGTCCCGGAGGCAATTTCGCCCGCGAGACGATCCAGTTCCGTACCCAAAATACCGGCGGTCTCCTCCGGAATAATCCCCTGCCGGGCAAGCATGGCGACATGGGCGCGGCTGCCCTGAATATCCTCCAGGGCGAGCCGCTGATCCACCAGAATCGACGCCTGAAAAGCGAAGGCTTCCGCCCCGGGTTTTTCTACAAGCCGCCCTCCCCAGAGTACCGCCGGCAGCGGTTCACCGCCGGCGGCGTCCGGCCCGTCAATAGATGTATCGGCCACCCGCAAAACCTCCGGCTATTCCTGCCCGCCGGAAGCGGCGCGCCCGTTTCCGGCGCCCGGTTTCCTGCCCCGGCGTTTTTTGGCGGCGATCGGTCCGCCGGTTCCCGATGCGTCCGGTGTGGCTGCTTTGTCCGGCGCCGCGCCCGATTCCATGAGCGCGCGTACCAGTACGGGAAGCCCGTACAGCCGGACAAAACCTTTTGAATCGGCATGGTTGTACAGTTCACCGGTAGTAAAACTGGCGATGCTGGCATTGTACAGTGAATAGGGTGAGCTTGCCCCGGCTGAGCTGATACTCCCCTTGTATAGTTTTACCCGCACGGTCCCGGAAACGGTTTTTTGGGTGGCGTCCACAAAGGCGGCCAGCGCCTCCCGGAGCGGCGTAAACCAGAGGCCGCCGTAAATCACCTCGGCATACTTTAACGCGATCTGCTGCTTGAAGGCGTAAGTCTGCCGGTCAAGACAGATATGTTCCAGTTCCTGATGGGCGTAGTAGAGGATACTGCCCCCGGGCGTTTCGTAAACGCCCCGGCTTTTCATGCCGACAACCCGGTTTTCCACCAGGTCCACGATACCCACGCCGTGAGCGCCGCCGATCCGGTTCAGTGTCTGAATCAGCGTAACGCCGTCCATTTTTTTGCCGTTTACCGCCACGGGAATGCCCTGCTCAAATTCAATATCAACAAATTCGGGCTTGTTGGGGGCCTTTTCCGGCGGTACCGTCATTTTAAGCATCCGCTTCAGGTCCGGCGCCGTGGCCGGGTCCTCAAGTTCAAGCCCTTCATGGGAAATATGCCAGAGATTGTCGTCCCGGCTGTAGGAATCCTTCTTTTTCATCGGAACCGGGAGTTTTCGCCGCTGAAGATAACGGATTTCGTCCTCCCGGCTTTTAAGTTTCCACAGCCGCCAGGGGGCGATAATCTCCAAATCCGGCGCGAAGGCCATGATTCCCAGGTCAAACCGGATTTGATCGTTTCCCTTGCCCGTTGAGCCGTGGGCCACCGCCTGGGCCTTTTCCTCCCGGGCGACATCTACCAGAACCTTCGCGCTCAGTGGCCGGGCGGTTGAAGTACCCAAAAGATACTTGCCCTCATACAGCGCGTTAGCCTTCAGCGCCGGCCACACGTACTCTTCCACATACTTCCGCCGGACATCCACGATCACACAGGATTTGGCCCCCACTTCCAGCGCGCGCTGTTTGATGGCCTTCCAGTCAGCTTCCTGGCCCACATCCACACTTACCGCGACCACTTCGCAGTCATAATTCTCTTTGAGCCAGGGAATGATTACCGTCGTGTCAAGTCCGCCGGAATAGGCGAGTACTATCGTTTTCTTCATGCAACACTCCTTGAAAGCCGACTATAGCATACATGCACGCGTGCGGATAGACCGGAATGCAATCTTTTAAGCATTTAAGGAGTTTTCATCGTACCGGCCATCCGCCTGCCCGCAGAGCAGGCGTTTTCCGTCCGGGGTTCCGGGCAGGTCTCATGTATCGCGGCGAAATTCCGATATACAAAACAGGGACGAATAAAGCCCGTCGGGCCGTCTTCCCGGTTTTTGCGAGGAGTAAAAAAGTGATTCGCGGCGTATCACTGTCATCGGCCATCCCCAGTATAGGCTACGCCATCACGGCTTCCCAAAGCGGCAGAATGTCCCTGCCCGTCGCGCGGAGCGCCTATATTTACTCGCATTTCCGCCATGTTTCCGGCGTGCCCGCCCCCGAAGGTTCACGGGGCGTTTCCATCAACCGGCTCAAAGTGCTGGATGTTTTAATCGAACAGCTTGCCCAGTTGAAAAAGCGGCCGGAACCCGCGCTTGCAAAAAATGAAGCGCTGAGCGACCGGCAGATAGACGCCCTCATCGATCAGTACGAAGGCCAGATACGCCAGGCCCGTGCCGCGGGCGCGGCCATGCCCTACAAAAGCGTTCCCGCGCCCCAGCCGGGGATACTCTTCAACCTGGGCGTCTAGCCCAGAGCGTCTAACCTGCGGTGCGCCTACCGGCGGCGTACCCGGCGAAGCCAGGGCACGTAAACAGCCGGAACGTTCTGCGCGCTTGAAAAACCGGGTATAACCCGAAAAAAAGCCGTTCACCGGTTACGAAAAGTCCGATGAGCGCCGGGCGAAATATATGGCAGGGATAAAGCCGCACAGGGAAACAGGAGAGGATCTCACCGGAGGAAATCACTTTGAACGGGGAAATGTCGTGGGCGCTTTATGTGGAGAAATGCACCGCGCTATAACATACTGCCGGCAGACGGCCGGCGGTGCATTTTTTGAGGGGTGGTTTACGGGCTGTTTGCTTGCGGCACTACCCAAAGGGCATACGGTAATTATGGACAACGCGCCGTTCCACCGGCAAAAGGCAAAGTACGATTGCTTTTTCTGCCGCCCCATTCACCGGCTATACCCCGATAGAAAAGTCATGGGCGAACATGAAAGGGTTTCTTCGCAGTAACCCGCAAGATTTTCAACCGGTCGATTCGGCTGTCTCTGATTATTTCGCAGTACCATGAAATTATAGCGGAAGTTGTTCGCTAATCCGGTTGGTTATTTCACAAGTCTATGAGTACAATTCGTTATAATTCGTGTTCATGCACGGATGTTTCCCCGCTCAATTTTCAATGTGATCAGCGCCGCCCTAGATAACCGTACCGGGGTACAGCACCGCGTTTTTCGGTATCACAATGATGCCGTCTACGATATAGTACTGTCCGTAATTTCCGTCGGTATGGTTAATACTGTCGATGCCGATGCGGCAGCCTTCGCCGATGCGGGCGTTTTTGTCAATGATCGCGCCCTTGACAATGGATCCCTTGCCGATGCCCACATTGGGCGTCCGCTCTTCGGCGTTCTGGGCTTTTTGCTTTTCGGATTCGTAGTAGTCGGCGCCCATGCAAACCACCCCATTAAGGCTCGCGCCCGATTCGATAATCGTCCGCACGCCCACGAGGGAATTGGCAATCGACGCATTGGTGATGATGCAGCCTTCGGCGGCGATGCTCTGGTTCATGTTGCTGAAATTCATTTTTGACGGCGGCAGATTGCGAATGTGGGTGTAGATGGGCCGATCTTCGTCATAAAAGTCGAATTTGGGCCGTATCGTGGTAAGGTCCAGGTTCGCTTCGTAAAAATTTTTTATGGTGCCGATATCTTCCCAGTAATCGTCAAAAATATACGCGTTCACTTTTGACGAATTGATGGCCAGGGGAATAATTTCCTTGCCAAAATCGGTGTATTCGTTTGCCAGGGATTTTTCCATCGCCTGCGCGTTAAAAACATAGATGCCCATGGATCCCAGGTACATATCGCCCCGGTTTTTGTCGGGCTTGAGTTCTTCGGGAACCTTGAAGTCCGCAATATCGCGTGTGGGTCCCGGTTTTTCAAGAAATTCGACAATTTCGTTTTTTTTGTTGATTTTTAGGATACCGAGCTGGCTCGCGTTTTCCCGGTCCACCGGGGTACAGGCAATGGTGATGGCCGCTCCTGAAGCGCGGTGCTTGCGCATCAACTCTTCAAGGTCCATGCGGTAAAGCTGGTCGCCCGAAAGAATCAGGTAATAATCGGGGTCCTGGGTTCTGAAGTGAACGAAATTTTTCCGTACCGCGTCGGCGGTGCCTTCGTACCAGCCCGAATGTTCAAAGGTTTGCTCCGCGGCGAGAATTTCCACAAAGCCACGCGAAAATGAATCGAAAATATAGGTGTGGGAAATGTGCAGATGGAGTGACGCCGTATTGAACTGGGTCAAAATATAAATTTGCCGGAGCTCGGCGTTGATGCAGTTAGAGATGGGAATATCCACCAGCCGGAATTTGCCGCCAAAGGGAACCGCGGGCTTGGCCCGGGCCTGGGTAAGAGGAAACAACCGGGTGCCTTTTCCGCCGCCAAGAACGATTGACAAAACCTCTGACATATACACCTCGTACCTTAATTATAGACGATATTTTTGGCGGTTGTCGATAGAAACGCCAAAAAAATTTGAACTTTTATGAAGAAACTCCCGTTTTGGCCGTTTTTCCCCGCGAAGTCCCGCGCGGCGGACGACATTGCCAATACGGAACGGAGCGGATAGAATAAAGAATCCCGTTTTTAACGGGACCCCGCGTAAAGCGGGCAGCTTATTTGACCCGACGGGGCCGTGCCCTGTTCGTGTTTCAGGCGAAAATATGCCGGAAATCAAAACGCCGGGCAGGGCGGAAGCGGAAAATCGGCGGGCCATGAGCGGCGCCCTTGACCGTATTCTTTCTGATCCTTCATTTGCCGATCACATTGTGGAAAACCGCCTGATACCCGCCCGGGAAGGCGTTTACGCGCCCTTTCCCCAGGACCTCGACAGCCGCCTCGCGGAAGCGCTTAAAAAGCGGGGCGTCACACGGCTCTATTCCCATCAGAACGAAGTCCGGGAAGCCGTCCGGGCCGGGCGCCATGTGGTGGTGGTAACGCCCACCGCGTCGGGGAAGACCCTTTCGTACAACCTTCCGGTAATCGAAACCCTGCTCGGGGACGAAAAGGCCCGCGCGCTCTACCTGTTTCCCACCAAGGCCCTGTCCCAGGATCAGCAGGCGGAACTTAACGAACTGGTGGCCGGAAGCGGCGGGGACCTCAAAGCGGTAAAGGTGGTTACCTATGACGGCGACACGCCCGGCAGCCTCCGTGCCGCGGCCCGGAGCGAGGGGCGGATCGTTATTTCCAATCCCGACATGCTCCATGCGGGCGTACTGCCGAACCATCCCCGGTGGATACAATTTTTTTCCAACCTCAAATATGTGGTGATTGACGAAGCCCATTCCTACCGGGGCGTTTTTGGGAGCCATGTTGCGGGCGTGATCCGGCGGCTCAGGCGTATCGCGGAATTTTACGGGTCCGCGCCCCGTTTTATTTTGTGTTCGGCCACCATCGCGAATCCCGCGGAACTTGCGGAAATGCTGATCGGGGAAGCGGTGGACCTTGTGGACAAAAGCGGCGCGGGCCAGGGTGAAAAGCGCGTTATCCTCTACAATCCGCCGCTCGTGGACGCCGTGCAGGGAATACGCCGCAGTACCGTTACCGAAAGCCGCCGCTGGATGCTGGCCTTCCTCAGGGCGGGGATAAAAACGATACTGTTCGCTCACTCCCGGGTAAAGACCGAAGTGGCCGCGTCCTATGTGAACGAAGATCTGGCAAACCTGTATACGGATAATTCCCGTATCCGGGTTGAGGCATACCGGGGCGGGCTTCTGCCCCATGAACGGCGGGAAATTGAAAGGGGCCTCCGGGAGGGGCGCGTTCAGGGCGTGGTATCCACAAACGCCCTGGAATTGGGCATCGATATTGGGGGCCTTGACGCTTCGGTGGTAGCGGGTTTTCCCGGTTCGTTCAACTCATTTTGGCAGCAGGCGGGCCGCGCGGGCCGACGGGGAGGGACTTCCGTATCGGTGTTTGTCGCTTCTTCGGCGCCGCTCGATCAGTTTATCATGAACAACCCCGGCTGGTTTTTCGGCAAGAGCATGGAGGAGGGCCGCCTCGACCCGGATAATCCGTATATACTTACGGATCATGTAAAATGCGGCTGTTTCGAGCTCCCGTTCCGCGACGCGTCGTTTGAGGCGGGCACGGAGCCGTTCGGAGAAAGTGCCCGGACGGCGCTGGATTATCTTGAGGAGGCGGGAATTGTGCGCCACACCGCGGGAAAATATCACTGGGCGGAGCGGAGTTTTCCCGCCGAAGGGATCAGTCTCCGCTCGGCGACGGCGGATAATGTCGTGATTGTGGACATTACGAAGGGCAGAAATACGGTTATCGGCGAAATGGACCGGCCCAGCGCGAAGGAACTGATTTTCAAAAATGCCGTGTACCTGCACCGGGGGCGGCAATACCTTGTGGAAGATCTTGACATCGCAAACCGGAAATGCCTGGTCCGCGAGGCGGAAGTCAATTACTTTACCGACGGCCTCGTAAAGACGGACCTTAAAGTATTGAGCGAGGATGATGCGTTTATCTGGGAAGGGAAGGGGAGGGGGGTGATCGGCGATGTTCTTGTCCGTTCCCAGGCGGCGAAGTTTAAAAAAATACGCTTCCATACCCACGAAAATATCGGTTATGGGGATATCGATCTTGCCGAAGAAGAGATGCAGACCCGGGCCCTCGCTCTGCTGTTTAACCGGGACACATCCGCCGGAACGTTCCTCGCCTCCCGGAACGAAGAAGACGCCGCGTCGATCCTTGCGGGGGCAGGCACGCTGATCCGCCACATCGCCCCGGTGTATGTGCTCTGCGATGTCCGGGACCTCGGCATTTCCGAGCGCGTGCGGGACCCTCATTTCGGCGTCCCCGCGCTTTTTATTTACGATAAATACCCCGGCGGCACGGGTCTTTCCGAGGCCCTGTCCCGGCGGATCCCCGCCCTTGTCGAGGCGGCGGGCCGGGCGGCGCGGGACTGTCCCTGCGCTTCCGGCTGTCCCGCCTGTGTCGGCGCCGGGGGGAACAAGGCGGGTACCGTGGCTTTTCTGGACACAATTTCCGGCGAGGCCGGGGGCCGCGGGGACGGCTGATATGCCCGGAACCCTTGCAAACCGCCTCCGCCTGATCCGGGAAACCGGAGGGGCGGAGGGAGAACGGCGCGATAGCCCTGCCGGAAAAACCGTATTCCGCGCCGGGGATGGAGAAAGCGCCGCGCGGGCATTGCCGGAGGCGCTCAATGCCGGGGGTTGGGTTTCCACGGGATTTTTTTCCGCCCGCCGCACGGTAACACGGGACAGTGATCCGCGTTACCGCCAGGCGATGCCCCCTCCCGGTACGCCGTTTCCGCGCGTGCTTCCCGTCCTCGTCCCCGGCGTGTTCCGCTACCTTGCCGTTCCCGCCGCGCGCGGGGAACTCTATGCGGAGGATCTCCTGTTTTTTGATCTTGAAACTTCAGGGCTTTCCACCGCCGCGGGGACCGTCGCCTTTCTTGCCGCTTTTGGGCGTTTTGTTCCCGATGCCGGGGAGGGGCGGGAAAAGGGCTGGCGTTTCAGGATCGATCAGCATATCATGCTTGATTTTCCCGGCGAAAATGATTTTCTCGCGGCAGCCCTCCATGAATTGTACGGCGCGCGGGAAGGACGCCCGCCGCTTCTCGTTACCTATAACGGCAAAACATTTGACCTCCCCATCATGCGTAATCGCGCCCTGTTTTCAGGCATTTTTTTGCCCGAGCCGTGCCACGCGGACCTGCTCCATCCGGCGCGGCGGCTCTGGCGGCGCATGCTGCCCTCCTGTTCCCAGCGCGTTATTGAGGAGGAAATACTTGGCCTTGACCGGGAAGGCGACGTGCCGGGAGCGGAAGCGCCGGACATCTGGTTTCAATTTCTCAAAACCGGCGCGGCGGATCGGCTCTGCCTGGTCGCCGATCATAACCTGCGCGATATTGCCGGGCTTGCCGTACTGTTTACCGCGTTTGCGGATATTGCCGCGCGGCCCCTTGCGGCGCCTGAACGGTACCGCTGTGATCCGGAAGCGCTCGCGCTTTGCTGGCGCCGGAGCCGGCGGCAGGAAGGCTTCACCGTTGACGGCACGGACCGGGAGACGGAAAATGCCCTTATGGAAAATGCGGCGCGGAGCGGCTGGCCCCGCGCGGTAACGATTCTGGCCATTGAAGCCGAGTGGCGGGAGCGGAACGCGGTAAAGGCGCTTGCCCTTGTGGAGCGAACCCTCGCGCGGGATGGTATCGGCGGCGCCTTTCGGGAATCCCTGCTGTGCCGCCGGGAACGGCTCCTCAGAAAAACGAGGCGCGGCGGGTAAGCCGGCTGCGCCCCGGGCGGCCGCCGGATTTTCCGTGCCCGCGCCGTACTTGACACATCCGGCGTTTCCGGCAAAAATGATGATACCGGGCCGCTAGCTCAGCTGGTAGAGCAGCAGACTCTTAATCTGCGGGTCGAAGGTTCGATCCCTTCGCGGCTCATGAGTTAATTCCTTATATAACGAGGAATTAGAGGAACGACTAAAAACCACAAAACCCGGATTGCCTGGCATCGTGCACTTATCTTTTGATGAGGTGATGCTATGGCCAGGCCGCAAAAGCCTTTTACCACACCCCGGCGGAACGATTCAAAGACGTTCCAAATCACACTGAACCCTTCCTGCGGGCTTCCCGCCCGGATTTGCCGGGAGTGGCGGTGCCGGAACTTTCAGGACTTCCCCGATGAGTTGAGCCGTTTCCGCAATCCCCGGACAAAAAGCGCCGCCGAAGCCGGGGCCTTCGCGCTTGTCGGGTACCTGAAACGTAAGATGGAGGCAGGGACAGTCCGGAAAGTCCGCTCCGAGGATGTTTCCGTGGGGGCATGGATCGAGATGTTTACTTCCTATGAAACCAGCCCCCGGACGGGGATCAACGCCTCAGTAAACCGGACCTTTGCCGGGGTGATCATCTTTATTCGTATGGCTTTCAGAGTGTATCAGAAAAAGTTCACCCGGTGGATAAACCCCTTCCAGGGCCTGGACCCTCCCCGGATACGCAACGGCGTCCGCGATGCTCTGCCAGAAGATGAGGTGATAGGGCTGTTTGCCCCCGGGGTACTTCAGACTGTCATGGAGCTTGCCGTCTGCGCGGCTATGTTCCTCTCCGGCCTCAGGCGGGCCGAAATCTCGGCGCTACGCCCGGAGGACTTAGACTGGCACACGCCGAAGATACTTGTCCGGAGGGCGTGGCAAAACTTTGAAAAAAAACCCGTGTTATGGGGCCGCCGAAGGGGAAAAAAGAGCGGACCGCGCCGTTTGACCCTGTTTTGCAGGAAGCGATTAAAGCCATCTGGGCGGACCCGGTACGGCGGAAGCTCGTGGTGCGCCGCCATTGAGTAAACGGCGCCCTTGCTGACGCGCAGTTTGAGCGCCACTTCCTGCGGGGTTAATAACTCGCCGCGAACCGGCGTTTGATTTTGCGGCGCCGTTTTACTCGTTTTCATTCCGCTTCTACCTTGTGCGACCGCAGTTCCTGCTCGACCTGGTTATAAACGGCGATCTGATTTTCAAACCGGAGCCGCCCGCAAGCCTTCTCGATGATGCCGCAGATGTTGTTGCGGCGGGTGAGGCCGAACTCGTACTTGTTCCGCGTGTAGTAGAACCTGCCCTCCTTTGAGTTCAGCAGCCTTATGGTCCGCTCCGTCCACCTGTCCAGTCTGTCAATAACCATTCCCACGCCTCCAACAAAAAAAGGGACCAAACTTCTCGGGCCCTGTGGCTGGCAGTGTCGGCTGCCAGCCAGCCTTCAAAATTCAGTCCCTCTTTCGCTCTGCCGACACAGAGCTTCAAATTCCAGATGAGCCGCCCGGACCACCTTGTTCTTGGGAGATCCAACATGGACCCGGGCGGCAAAGCAGTCTTTCAACCGCACATGCTATAAATCTAATATATATATTAGATTTTGTCAATAGAAATCTAATAAAATTCTTAGATTTTTTGATTTTTTTTCCAAATTCCGCTATCCGGCTGTTAAGTAAATTGCAAAAATCTAAGTTTTTTTGTATATTTTCCGATATGGTATATATGG
>JAITGJ010000089.1 GCA_031280705.1 Spirochaetaceae bacterium | reverse complement strand
CCCCTAACCCCCACATCCGCCTCCCCCATCGATCCCCCCCCGGGGCCGGGGGGGGGGGCGCCAAATTAACCGGTTTTGTTTTAGATTCATCGATAGCTCCTTTACGCTTAATTCCGCGCCCAAAGGCACGGCGTACCCGGCGGGTACGGTACGCCATACAGACGTATGCCGAATCTTACGCTTGAAACTTTTTTTGGTCAAGCGGCGGCTCCGTTATGGTGCGGCGGCGCAGGGCCATCTACCGGCTCCGGGGGAGCCCCGCGCATAAGCGTAGCGGTTTGAGCGCCGTTCCGGTATACTCGTGTCCATGTCCGGTTCTCGGGGCGGGCCGTCAAGACGGTCCCCGTTTCATGTCCTTTCACGCGGGGTATGCGTGTTCGTCCTCGCGGCGCTCGTCTTCCCGGCCCTCCCGGCAGAAGAAACCGGCGGCGCGTCCGGCGCCGCGCCGGACGTTTCCGGCGCGATGTCTCCCGTACCCCTGATTCCCGTCCTTGCCGCGGCGCACCGGGGAGCGGCGCTCTGGCGGCCCGACTGGCCCCTTTCTTTTCCGCCGGACGCCTTTATGGTACGAGGCGCGTCGTCCGTTACCCTGATTACGGAGGAGGGGGAGTACCGTTTCCGCCGGGACCGCGCCGGAATCGCGCGGGAATTTCCCTTTCCGTTCCCGGACGGCTTTCACCAGGTGTCTTTTATCGAAGACGCCTCGCGTCAAGACGCCTCGCGTCAAGACGCGGGGCGTTACACGGGATTCCGGGTGTCCGCTCCCGGCGGCGAAACGCTCTGGACGGTGGAATTTCTTGCCTTTCAGGATGACGATCCCGCGCTCCCTTCGCTCTGCCGCGTTTTTGGCGGCGGTGAACGCGGCGTCTGGTATTTCGCCGCGCTTGAATACCGGGGCGGCCGGGCAGGCGAAACCTGGTACGGCGAAACGGGGGAAGCGGCGGGCGTTTTTACCTATACCTTTGCCCCCGGATCCCCGGAGCCGTTTCCGCCCCTCTACCGCACGGAATGGGCCTCCCTTGCCGCCGGACTTTCTCCGGAACCGGACGGAAACGCCGCCGGAGAAACGGTTTCGTCCCCGGTTCTGTATTTTTATGACAGCTTCGGTATGGTTTCGGGCATAGCCGCGCCCGGTTCTGATTATTCCGCCCGTTTTGGGGACGGCCTCCCCCGGTACTGGAACCGGCCTGTTCCTGTGCCGCGTCAAGACGCATCACATCAAGATGCGCCGCGTCCGGTGGACACACCGCGTCTTGGCGCGCCCGCGTTGACGGGGGAACCGTCCGCGCCGCAGGATGCGCGGAGCCCTGACGCATCGCGTCTTGACGCGCCGATTCCGGGCGTCTTGACGCCAAGCGTCTTGACGCCAAGCGTCTTTCGCTTTCAGTGGGACGAAAACAGCCTCCTCCGCCGGTTTTCCGGGATGAGCGTGGACGGCGGCCTTACGTTTGATTCCCGTTTTGACTACGGGCATGACGGGCGGGGCAACTGGACGGAGCGGCGGGAAACCGTGCTCGCGCGCCGGGCGGGCTACCTTGTTCCCACGGGGGCGCGGATCATCCGCCGCCGGGCCGTATACGGAGACGCTGAATAATGGCCGGTTCCGTGGATTGGCGGGAAAAGCGGTACCGGGAGATATTCGCGGACAGCGTCCGGGGCATCATGCGCCGCCGGGAACGGGATCCTTCTTTTTCGGCGGCGGACCTTGAGGGAACCCTCGCGAGTCTGTACATCATGGATGGCGCGGACTGGGGCGGCCGGGGCGAAGTTCAGGATATAAGCCTCAGCGCAACCATAGCCGCCCACGAGCGGGTCCTTGCCGAATGGCGCGCCGAAACAGGCTGATGATATCCGGTATGCGCGGCGCGGATGCGCCGCAAATTGTTTCCGCCGCTGTTACCTTTCCCGCACGCGCTTGTTTCTAAAATAAACAGATTGACCGTCGGGTCAGTGATGTTTTCTATTCCTCCTTCCCTTTTCCTTGCCCCGGGGTTTACTCCTTTCCCCGGGGCTTTTTTTTGCCGCGCCCTCTGCGGTATACTGATTCCGCCGCCTCTGTCCGGGCGGTTCTGGAGGTTCCCATGGAATGGAAGGCAAGTCATATTTTGGTGAAGGACCGCGCGCTCGCGGAAGATCTCCTGCGGCGCGTCAAGCAGGGCGGCAATTTTGAGTCCCTCGCGCGGCAATATTCCACCTGTCCCTCAAAGTCTTCCGGCGGCGATCTCGGCTGGTTTGGGCCGGGCAAGATGGTCGCGCCCTTTGAGTCGGCGGTAAAGCGTATTTCCCCCGGTTCGGTGAGCGATGTCGTGCAGACACAGTTTGGGTATCACCTTATCAAGTGTACCGGGCGCAAGGACGGGTAAGCGGCGGGGGAGGGGAGGCGCGGCGCTCTCAATAACGCGCGGGGGCCGGGTCCGTCCGGGAGACCGGCGCGCGGCCCGATGATACGCGGGTTTTCCCGGTCTTTCCCTGCGGGACGCGCCGTTTTATGCCGAAAATAAAAGGGCGTTTTCACGCGGCCGGCGGTTCTGGCGGCGCGTGTTGTACGGGATGTCCTTACCCGCCGCAACTTGACCGCTTTTCCGCCCGGGGATATGCTGTTTTTTGCGCGGAGATATGCTGCGGGGCGGGTGCGTTCGCCGGAAGCGGCGCATTCAGCGGATGCGGCGCATTCAGCGAGTGCGGCGCATTCAGTGAATGCGATGAGGCCGGGGTGGTGGAATGGTAGACACCGGGGACTTAAAATCCCCTGGCCGCAAGGCCGTGTGAGTTCGAATCTCATCCCCGGCATGTATACGAAAAATTGTGGAGGGGTCATGCCTGGACCATTACAGCTTAAATTTCTCCATTTTCCCAAGGGATCCTTGATCGTTGTTGAGGGGAAGCTCGACATCGCCAATCAGTTTTACATTATTAAGGAAGGAAAAATTTTTATTACCCGGAAAAGCGAAGTGGTGGCCGATGAGGGGAGCGGCCTCCTCGGTCCGGGTGATTTTTTCGGCGTGGTCGCCACCATGTCCCGCCATCCCCACATCGAGACCGCCCAGGCGCTGACCGAATGTGTCCTCATCACCGTGGACCGGGAACAGTTCGTTCCCCTGCTGCAGCTCAACGCGCCCATCGCCATGAAGATCATTCTGCAATTCTCCCGGCGCATGCGCTTTCTCGACAACGCCCTCGCCGAGCGGACCTTCAAGGGCGGCGTTGCCGAGTCAGACAGCCTTATGCAGATATTTAACGTGGCCGAGTACTATACCCGGCAGGGAAGTTTTACGCTGGCCTTTTATGCCTACAATAAATTCCTCGCGGCCAGTCCGCCCGGCCCCAACGCCGCCGTCGCCCGTGAGCGGCTGATGAAGATCGCCCCCTATATCAAGGACGCGGTGCTGGAGCCGGACAAGGCCGAATTTAACCGCCTGTACCCCAAGGATACGATGATCTTTGCCGAAGGCGAAAGCGGGGACGAGCTTTTTATTATCAAAACCGGGGCCGTCAAAATCGTCAAAATTGTTGAAAATAACGAAGTGCTTATCGCCCTGCTCCGGGACGGGGATATTTTCGGGGAAATGGCCCTCCTCGAATCGAAGCCCCGGGCCGCTTCCGCCGTCGCCTACGCGCCCTGCACGGTCATGGCGGTGAACCGGGGCAATTTTGAGCGCCTGGTGGAGAACCAGCCCCAGATGATCGCCCGGCTTACCACCATGCTCGCCGAGCGGATATGGCTCATTTACAAGCAGCTTACCAATACCCTCATCAAAAATCCGCTGGGGCGGGTGTGGGACGCCCTGCTCATTCAACTCCTGCGGGCAGGGGTGCCCCTCAATATGCACGCCCCCTACGAGTTTGATTTCGGCGCAAAAGAACTTATCAATATGGTGGGACTTTCCAAGAACGAGGGTAATCTCCTGCTCCAGAAGGTTTTTGAAAAACGCAAGGTGCTTCCCCAAAAGGACCGTATCGTAACCACCGATGTTATGGAAATTGTGCGCCAGGCGGATATTTTCATGAAAATGGAACAGCGCGAAGCCGCCCGGAAAATGGCCGTCAAATAGGGTAGGCCGCCCCGGCGGCGGGCGGCGAAAAAAAATTCCCGGAATTTCACGAAAATTTCTTCAAACCCTCTTGATCAATTTTTTTTTGTCTGATAGAGTAACGAAGTTGTTTGGCGGCCCCGGTGGGGCGCGCTGTGCCGTATTATCGCGGTTTAAGGGAGTTTTTCGTTCATGCCTACAATTAACCAGTTGGTTCGTTTTGGACGGCAAAAGGCCGCTTCCAAGACGAAGTCGCCGGCGCTTCAGTCCTGTCCCCAAAAACGGGGGGTCTGTACCCGTGTTATGACGGTTACGCCGAAGAAGCCCAATTCGGCCCTGCGGAAGGTCGCCCGTGTGCGTCTTTCCCACGGTACCGAGGTTACCGCCTATATCCCCGGTATTGGGCACAATTTGCAGGAGCACTCGGCGGTGCTGGTCCGCGGCGGGCGGGTCAAGGACCTCCCCGGCGTTCGCTATCACATTATCCGGGGCGCCAAGGATACGCTGGGCGTGGAAGACCGGAAGCGGAGCCGCTCCAAATACGGCGCCAAACGGCCCAAGGCGTAGGCGGGTCTCGATATGGGAAGAAAGAAAAAGAGTATTGACCGGGGCATACTTCCGGATCCCAAATACAACAGCGTGGTGGTTTCCAAATTCGTCAACCGGATGATGTGGGAGGGCAAGCGTTCCGTGTCCCTCCGTATCGTGCACCGGGCGCTGGAGACGGCGGGGGAAAAAGCCGGAAAGGAACCCCTCGACGTATTTCTCAAGGCGATTGATAACGTAAAGCCCCTCCTTGAGGTAAAGTCCCGGCGGGTGGGCGGCGCGACGTATCAGGTGCCCATCGAAATCCGGGATTCCCGGCGGGAAGCCCTGGGGATGCGCTGGATCATTAACGCCGCGCGCGCGCGGAGCGGCCGGGGCATGGACGAACGGCTTGCCGCGGAATTGCTCGACGCGTATAATAGTACGGGTACGGCGTTCAAAAAGCGCGAAGATACCCACAAAATGGCGGAAGCCAATAAGGCGTTTGCCCACTACCGCTGGTAGGCCGACCCGCCGCGCGGGCGGATAATCCGCCGCGCGTTGTTTGAAAATTGAACCGGCGTTTTACGCCGGGAGCTGTCTGCCGCGCGGGGAAGCGGAACGGGTATACCCCGCGCTTCGCGGTTTTTGTGCGCGGCGGTTGCTCCAAACCGATCATCGGGGAAGATGCCCCCTGGGCGGGCGGTTATGCCGCCGTGCTTCCCGTGTGAAGATGAGACAGGTGGAACAGGATAGCGGTTGTGCGGAACTCCTCGCGGAGGGGGCCGCTGTTTTCCGTATCGTTTTACCTTGATCCCATCATAAATGGAACCGCGCGTCCGGAAACGGTGTTTCCGGCGGATGAGAGACGCCCGATCGCGGTGTTGGGCCGCGCGGGGCGGAGCCTTGCATTCTTTTGAATGATTGGCTATACTGCCCATCCCGGTGAATTCCGCCGGGGTACGCCCAGCGATTTTCGAGTTTTACAGACCGGCGTAATTCGATTACCCCGGCTAATGCCCTGAGGAGGACATGGAATGGCAAAGGATAAATTTAACCGTTCAAAAATTCATATGAACGTCGGCACCATAGGTCATGTTGACCATGGGAAAACCACGCTTTCCGCCGCTATCACGATGTACTGCGGTAAAAAGTACGGCGACAAGGTGATGAAGTACGATGAAATTGACAACGCGCCGGAAGAGAAAGCCCGCGGTATCACCATCAACACCCGGCACCTGGAGTATCAGTCCGAAAAGCGGCATTACGCCCATATCGACTGCCCCGGACACGCGGACTACATCAAAAACATGATCACCGGCGCGGCCCAGATGGACGGCGCTATTCTTGTCGTGTCCGCCCCGGATTCGGTTATGCCCCAGACCCGTGAGCACATCATTCTTGCCCGTCAGGTCGGCGTACCCAACATGATTGTCTACCTTAACAAGATCGACCTTCTGGACGATCAGGACCTGGTGGAACTGGTTGTGGAAGAAGTCAAGGATGTGCTCAACGCCAACGGCTTCCCCGCCGACGAAATTCCCATTATCAAGGGATCCGCCTTCAGGGCCATGTCCGAACCGGACAATCCCGAAGCCGTCGCCTCCATTGAGGAACTGCTTCAGGCAATGGATACCTACTTCCCCGATCCCCAGCGGGATGCCGACAAGCCCTTCCTGATGCCCATCGAGGACGTGTTTACCATTCCCGGGCGCGGCACCGTCGTTACCGGCAAGGTTGACCGGGGCGTGCTCAAGCTGAACGAGGAAATTGAAATTGTCGGTATCCGGCCCACGAAAAAAACGGTCGTTACCGGCATCGAAATGTTCAACAAACTGCTGGACGAAGCCCAGGCGGGCGACAATGTGGGGACGCTCCTGCGCGGCGTAGAAAAGAAGGAAGTGGAACGCGGTCAGGTGCTCGCCAAACCCGGTTCCATTACCCCGCACAGCAAATTTATGGGCCAGATTTACTGTCTGTCCAAGGAAGAGGGCGGACGGCACAGCCCCTTCTTTACCGGTTACCGGCCCCAGTTTTACTTCCGTACCACGGATATCACCGGTACGGTCAAGCTCCCCGACGGCAAGGAAATGGTTATGCCGGGGGACAACACGGAAATCTTCGGCGAACTGATCCACCCTATCGCGATGGAAAAAGGGCTCAAGTTTGCCATCCGGGAGGGCGGCAAAACCGTCGCTTCCGGCCAGGTGGTCGAGATCACCGAATAACGCTTTATGGCGCCGCTGTTCCGGAATAGCCGGGACAGCGGTTTTTGGTTTTGCCTCTGCGCAAAACAATCCTGGAGGAATAATGGCCAAGGAACGAATTCGCGTGCGGTTACGCGGTTTTGATGTGGAATTGATAGACCAGAGCGCGAAATCCATCGTTTCAACGGTGCAAAAAGCGGGCGCCAAGGTAACCGGACCCATTCCGCTGCCGACCCGTTTCAACAAAATAACGGTGCTTCGTTCACCTCATGTGAACAAGAAGTCCCGCGAACAGTTCGAGATGCGGACCCACAAGCGGTTGATAGACATTATCAGTCCTTCCTCCGAGGTGATGGATTCCCTGATGAAACTGGAACTGCCCGCGGGCGTTGACGTGGAGATTAAACAGTAAACCGGTCCGGCCCGCGCGCGGCGATGAACGGCGGCGCGGTTCCGGCGGTACAATAAACGTTGTTTTATTGCAGGTTTTTAATAGCAAAGGTGAAATGCCACGCATTTCACGCCGCAGACGGTCCCGCAGCCCTCAAAAAGGGCGTTTCGGGATAGCGTGCGGTTTGGAGCGGATGATGATCGGGCTTATGGCCACAAAAGCGGGAATGACCCAGGTCTTTGATGACGAGGGGAATCTGGTGCCGGTAACGGTGCTCAAGGTTCCGCCGAACACGGTTATTGCCCGGAAAGAAGCGGAAAAGGACGGCTATAACGCCGTACTGCTCGGCGTCGGGGACATGAAAAGTTCACGGGTGCTGAAACCGTACCGGGGGCAGTTTCCCGAAGGGATCGCCCCCAAAAAACTGATCCGGGAATTCCGGGATTTTGAAAAAGAAGCCGCCGCCGGGGCCACGCTGGGCGCGGAGCTTTTTGAGGGCATCCGTTATGTGGATGTTACCGGGGTGTCCAAGGGGAAAGGGTTCCAGGGCGTGGTAAAACGCTACGGGTTTGGCGGGGGACGGGCGTCCCACGGTTCAAAATTTCACCGGGAACCGGGTTCGACCGGCCAGTCCACCTATCCCCACAAGACGTTTAAAAACGTTAAACTGCCCGGACGCATGGGCCGGGAAAAGACAACGGTGCTTAGTCTCAGGGTGATTCGCCTTGATCCTGAGAAACAGCTTATCATGGTTCGCGGCGCGGTCCCGGGGATCAACAAGGGCGTCGTGGTGGTACGGGCCGCGGTAAAGAAGTAGGAATGTGATGAATCGCACGGTATACGCAATAGACGGCAGGGAAAAGGGTACGCTGGAACTGGACGATTCCGTTTTCGGCCTTCCCGTTAATGAGGACGTGATTTGGTACGCCATCAACAACGAGCTTGCCAACCGGCGGCTTGGAACGGCCAGCACAAAGGACCGGGGGGAAGTACACGGCTCAAACGCCAAGCCCTACAAACAGAAGGGTACGGGCCGCGCCCGCCGGGGGGACAAGAAATCCCCCATCAATGTGGGCGGCGGCACCATGTTCGGTCCAAAGCTGCGGGATTTTTCGTATTCCATCCCGAAAAAGGCCAAGCGGCTCGCCATGAAGACCATTTTAAGCCTCAAAATCCAGAGCGATAATCTTAAAATCGTGGAAGATTTCTCGATTGAGTCGGGAAAGACAAAGGACCTTGCGGGTATCCTCCGCTCCTTTGGCAAAAACGAGCGGACGGTCATCATCCTTAAAGACGATGACGGGCGGGTAAAGCGGGCGGGGGCCAATATCCCCTTCCTTTCATTTCTCTCCTGGAACCGGCTCCGGGCCCACGATCTTTTTTACGGACGCCGGGTGCTGCTTATGGAATCCGCCGCGAAAAACCTCAACGGCTTTTACCGCGGGGAAGAGGAGGCGGAATAATGATCTACGAAAAAATCCTGATAGAGCCGGTCCTTTCCGAAAAGGCGAACCTTTTGCGGGAAGAGGGCAAATATGTTTTTAAGGTTGATCCCGCCGCGACCAAGATACAGATCAAGGAAGCGGTGGCCAAACTTTTCAATGTGCACCCCATTTCCTGTAACGTCATGGTGGTGGGCGGCAAACCCAAACGCCAGCGTAACCGCGCGGGCTATACCCCGTCCTGGAAAAAGGCTATTGTCCGCCTTCCCCGGGACGAGAAGATCAGCCTCTTTGAGGGAGTGTAGGAATGGGCATCAAGACGTATAAGCCGGTTACCCCCGGCATGAGGCAGTGGATAAGCCTTGACCGTTCGGACATTACCCGGAGCGCCCCGGAAAAGTCCCTTACGGTGGGTCGTGCGGAACGGGCGGGCCGGGACTGGAACGGACGCATCAGCGTGCGGCACAAGGGCGGCGGCCATAGGCGGCGTTACCGGATCAGTGATGGTGGGCGGGACAAGGCCGGCGTGGGGGGCTGAGGCGCTGCCAGGGACTCGGC
>JAITGJ010000071.1 GCA_031280705.1 Spirochaetaceae bacterium | reverse complement strand
AGAACCGGACGGAGCCGTTCATAAAACGACAGTAAACGCTGTAAAAAATCCACTTTCTATCCCCGCAGTAATTCGCTCCGCGCCGCCGCGCCCATGTACGCCGCTTCCCCCGCATCCCCGGAAAAAATCCCCTCCGGGCAGGCGGCCCCCGGCGGGCCGCGCTCCGCGCGGGCGAAAAGATTTCCGGTAACGGCGGCGGCTATGCCCCGTCCGTCAAGGCCGTTCCGCGCGAGAAGTTCTTCCCGCTTCCCCTGGGGGCCAAAGGGAAAACGCGCCGCAAGCACGAGCAGACGGCCCCTCCCGCCGTATGCGCGGCCCACGCGCCGCGCCGCGAGTTCCGCAGCATACTCGCCAAAGCCGCCCTCTTTTATCCCTTCTTCTATTATGACGGTCAGCGTGTGATTTTCCAGAATCGACACAAAATAGTTTTCATCTACCGGGCAGAGAAAACGGAGGTTGTAACAGTTTACCGCCATACCCGGGGAAGCCGCAAATGCCGTTTCGGTGAACACCGGAACGGTGAACGCCCCGTCCGCGCGCCGGGTTTCCAGATCGCCTTCAATAATCCGGGCGGCTTCCATAACTTCCCGGTAAAGGCCGCCGGTAAAGGCAAGGCACACGCCCCCGCGCCCGGCGCCGCCGTGAACCCAGACGCCCCGCCCCGTTTCAAGCGGCGCGGAAAACGCCGGTATTTCCGGGGGGCAGCGGGCTTTGGGGTAGCGGATGACCGAAGGCCCCGCGCCGTGCGCAAGCGCCTCATCCAGCATGGCCGCAAGTTCCGCCGCGCTTGCCGGGGCGAGCATCGTCATGCCGGGCACGGAGCGGAGCAGGCTGATGTCGAAAAGCCCCTGATGGGTTTCCCCGTCATCGCCGACAAAACCCGCGCGGTCCAGGGCAAACACCACGGGAAGATTTTGCAGGGCCGTATCGTGGATCACCTGATCCACCGCCCGCTGCATAAAGGTGGAATAAATTGCCGCCACGGGTTTTTGCCCCTGCGCCGCGAGCGCCGCGGCAAATGTTACCGCGTGTTCTTCCGCAATGCCGGCGTCAAAAAAGCGCCGGGGGAACAAGGCCCGGAATGAGGCAAGACCCGTTCCCTGCTCCATCGCCGCAGTCAGCGCGATGACGCGCTTATCCCGCCTGCCCGCCGCGATAAGCGCCTCGCTAAAGGCCGCGGTAAAAGAACGCGCTTCGCCCACAGGATCGATCCCGCCCACAACGGAAAAAGAGCCGACTCCGTGGTAACTTCCCGGATCGTCTTCCGCGTAGGGGTAGCCCTTCCCCTTCCGCGTGATCACATGAATCACCACAGGACGGTCGAGTTTGCGCACATCGCTAAACACCTGCTCAAGCTGGGGAATCGAATGACCGTCGATGGGCCCCACATATTCAAATCCCAGGTCCACAAAAAAATTATCGGTATAAAATACCGCTTTCACGGCCCGCTTCATGCGCAGTATCGCCTGGTACAACGGCTCGCCAATGCCGGGGATGCGCTGAACCAGGGCGTCAAAAGTACGCCGGAAAAGCTGATATTTGGCCTTCATGGAAAGCCGGGAAAGATGCTTGGAAAGTCCCCCCACATTGGGGCTGATCGACATTTTATTATCGTTAAGAACCACGACGAGGGGAAGACCGAGCTGCCCGGCATGGGAAAGGGCTTCGTAGGCGAGGCCGCCGGTCAGCGCGCCATCACCAATAACCGCCACGGCCCGTCCGGCGCCGCCGCGCAGCCGCTCCCCCGCGAGCAGTCCCAATGCCGCGGAAATCGAGGTTGAGGCGTGTCCTGTATTAAATACATCGTGGACGCTTTCGGCGCGCTTGGGAAAGCCCGCAATTCCCCCTAGCCGGCGGAGGCTCTCAAAATCGTCCTGCCGTCCGGTAAGCAGTTTGTGGGCATAGCACTGATGCCCCACATCCCAGACAATCTTGTCGCGGGGGGAGTCGAAAACCCGGTGCAGAGCGATGGTCAACTCAACCACGCCCAGGTTTGACGCCAGGTGCCCGCCGTTCCGGCTTACCGTGGACATGATCCGGGAACGTATCTCCAGGGCAAGGCGAATCAGTTCCTTCGCCCCGAGCCTGCGAAGATCGGCAGGTTCCCGAATGCTCTCCAGTATCGCGTGTTCCATCCTGATTTATCCAAACGCGGGGGCCGGGCCGCAAAGCGGCGAAAAACAAAACCGCGGCGGTTCCACGGTTCCGGCCCGGACTATTTCTTCTTGTGCCGATTTTTTCTGAGCTTCTTCTTACGCTTGTGGGTTGCTATTTTCTTGAGCTTGCGCTTTCTTCCGCAGGGCACTCTACCCCCTCCTTTCTGCCGCTGGAGCAGGAATCTTGTATCCACTATATCCACATTCCCGAATTTGGTCAATAGAGTTGTTCGATAACCAGCCGGGTTAGCGAACAAGTCCACTATCCCCGCCCGGAAGCCCTGTTACCGGGAAAACCGTTTTTTACCTTAATCTACGGATGGTTACGCCGATATTATGAAAGGAATATGGACGCGCGTATCAATATTGAAGACAATATCTTCATTCTTAATATCCGGATCAGGATGATTGAAAACCTCCTCCTGCTTGATGCGGACCCGGCCCTGTTTTTGGCAAAAACCCTGGAGGACGCGGACTTTATCTCACTTACGCTGGACGCCCTCTTTATGCGGCTTGCGGAGAGCACCCGGTACATTGACCAAAATGAGCAGCTCCACAACCTCTCGGAAACGGAAAGCGCGTTTTCCCGAATCCTCGCGGCCATGCACAACGGCGCGGGGGCCATTTCTGCGTCCCGGTTCCCGGAAATTGCCGGGCGGCTGTCCGCGCTCATGGTTCGCTCCCGGGACCGGAAGAAGGAAATCGACCGGTTTTCCGTAATATCGGACGATAATGCCGCTTCTGAACCCCTGGTCAGCGCCGATGAACTAAGCGAACTGCTGCGGGATATGGAATAATCCATGCGGATTACGGGAGGCGTACTCCGGGGAAGGCGGGTTCTTTTCCCCGGCGGCGAAATCAGGCCCGCCATGGACCGGATGCGGGAATCGGTCTTCGCCGCGCTGGGGGACCTTACCGGCCTGTCCTTTCTGGACCTCTTTTCGGGCTCCGGCATCATCGCGCTTGAGGCCGCTTCCCGGGGCGCGGACCCGGTGGAGGCGGTAGAACAGGATACCGGAAAGCGAACGGCCCTTATCGGAAATGCGGCTCTCGCCCCGGCGCGTATACAGTGCCGGTTTATGGCAGCGGAATTGTATGTCAAACGGGCAAAAAAACGGTTCGACCTTGTTTTTTGCGATCCGCCCTTCCCGTACCGCTACAAACATGAGCTTGTGCGGAATATTGCCCGCTCTCCCCTGATGGGGCCAGCTTCCCGCCTGCTCCTCCACCGCCCCCGCAATGACGCGGAGCGGGAGGGCCTCGTGGATCCGCTGCCCGGCGTCCTCGCGCGGACAGAAAGCCGGGAATACGGACGGTCCATCGTCGATTTTTATACATTCGCCGCGGGGGAAGGCCGCGCGGACATGACGGAATGTCCCCGCCCCGCCGAATGAAACATATATTTGTTTCATAAAACAATGTTTGGAATTATGACACGATGGATTTATTTTTAAAAAAATGGTCCTGAATTTGGTTTTTATGACTTTTTTGCGGTACATTTGATTTCATGACAGTGGGAGCAGTACAAAATGGATTCCAGGAAAATCTTCGACGGGCGGGAAGGTGAAGCGTCTTTCATAAAGACAGTTCAAAAACCCGGCATTGACGGGGGCCAGAAAGCGGCGCTGAACCGCAAGGGCAATGTTCTGTTGAGTGAGGGAGATGTTGAGGCTGCGCGGCGGATTTTTCTGACCACCGGCTACTCCGACGGGCTGGCACGGGTTGGGGATCACTACAAATCCCAGGGCCGGGTCCTTGACGCCCTGCGGATGTACTGGGTGGCTCCCGACAAAACGAAGGCCGAAGGAATCATCAAAGATCTCTCCGGCATCATAAAAAACCTTATTCAGGAAAACAGGGTGGAAGAAAAATGAGTGAAGAAATCAGTACGATGACCGTAAGCGTACAGGAACGGGAGTATGCTCCCTTTTCTGACGAATGCAGCAAGGAAGCAATATCCACTGAAAACAGGGATTTTCAGGAGATTCCGGAACTTTCCAAACGGGGATATCAGCTTTTGCGGGAAAACGATATCCTGGGAGCGGTTGATTATTTTACCCGTATTCTCCTTGTGGATGAAAATAACAACTACGCACTGGTTGGCATGGGAGATGCCGCCCGGAAACGGGGGGCCTTCCGCGACGCGGTAAATTTTTACCGCCGCTGCCTGGGTTTCCACCCGGGAAACAACTATGCGCTTTTTGGCCTTGCGGACTGCTACAAAGCCATGAACCAGTACCAGAAGGCTATCGAAATATGGGAAGAATATCTCCAGCTTGACGACAGGAATATCACCGTTCTAACCCGCGTGGCGGACGCCTACCGGAAAATACGGGATTTCAAGCGTTCCAAGGCGGAATACCTGCGGGTGCTGGAAATGGACGGACACAATCCCTACGCGATCATCGGACTGGGGCATCTGCATTACGACTTCAAGGAATACCGGGAAGCCCTGTTTTACTGGGAAAAGATGATGGGTGAAACCCAGGAACAGGTTGATATACGGGTACTCACCAGCATCGGAAACTGCCACCGCAAGTTAAAAACCTTTGAGGAAGGCGTGCCCTATTTTGAAAAAGCCCTGGAGCGGGACTACTACAATTTCTATGCCCTGTTTGGGCTTGCCGACTGTTACCGGGGCATGAACCAGCAGCATCGTTCTCTGGAATACTGGAACCGTATTCTGGAACAGGACCCCCGTAACAAGGTGATTCTTACCCGCGCCGGCGATGCCTACCGGGGACTCAACAATATCGGCATGGCAGTAAATTATTACAACCGCGCACTTAATATCGAATACGATACCTACGCGGTACTGGGGCTGGCCATTGTCGCCAGAATTCAGGGACGGTACGACGAGGCGATAGCGTCACTGCGCCGCCTTATCCAGCAGGATCAGAAAAACTACCGGTTTTATCTTGAACTTGCCGGATGTTACGCGCAGAAGAACGACCGGATGGCAGCTATCGAAGTGCTGAATGAATTCCAGAAGCTTGGCCTCCGTAATGTTGTGATCATCGACTGTCTTGAAACACTAAAGAATTAAAAACAGGATGGACCGGTAATGCCGCTTCTTCCCTCCCTCGCCGGGCTCACGGCGGGGGAGGCTGCCTTGATGCTTGCCCCCCTTCCCCGTTTTCGCGCGGCGCAGATTACTGGCTGGATAAAAAAAGGCGCCGCCTCTTTTGCGGACATGAAAAACCTTCCCACGCCCCTTCGTGAAGACCTCGCGCGGCGTTTTTCTGTCTACGGGAGTACCGTCAGTGCGGCGCACTCCGATCCTGACGGCACGATCAAGCTGCAGGTGACCCTTGGGGACGGGCTTAAAATTGAGGCGGTACTCCTTGTTGACGCGGCGGGGCGGAAAACCGCCTGTCTTTCCACCCAGGCGGGCTGCGCTATGGCCTGCGCTTTTTGCAAAACCGGCTCGCTTCCGTTCCGCCGCAACCTCACGTCCGGGGAAATTATCGAACAGTTTTTTCATCTCCGCCGCGCGGCGGGAGAACATCTTTCAAATATTGTAATCATGGGCATGGGAGAGCCGCTCCTCAATCTTGATGAACTTGTTAAAGCGCTGCGTTTTTTTACTGCCAGAGAAGGATGCGGCCTTTCACCCCGGCGCATCACCGTTTCAACAAGCGGCATTGCGCGGGGAATTCGCGCCCTTGCCGGCGAAGCCCTTCATGTGCGCCTGGCCTTTTCTCTCGCCGCCGCGGACGAATCCCTCCGTGTCCGCCTGATGCCGGCAACAAAACAAAACCCCCTCGCGGAAGTAAAAGATGCGCTTCACTATTACCAGCAGCAGGAAAAACACCGCATAACGCTGGAACTGGTGCTTTTGGGCGGCGTCAATACCCGTGTGGAAGACGCCGCCGCCCTGGCCGGTTTTGTGGACGGCCTTGACGCGGCGGTAAATCTTATCCCCTGGAATCCAGTTCCCGGCATGTGCCTTGACGGAGCGCCGCTCCGGGAACCAGAGGCGGCAGAAATACTGCGTTTCCGGGAGGAATTGGAGAAGCGGGGAATTGCCGTTACCCGCCGGCGCCGCCGGGGGCGGGGCGTAAACGGAGCCTGTGGACAGCTCGGCGTTACGGAATAACCGGCGGCCGGTGCAAAGACCCGGTGGGGCACGGCCTTTGGCGATGTCCGGGCGGCGCGGATGCATGGAGCATGCGCATAAACCGTGGTATTGACAAAGCAAAAACCGAAAGATAACCTTAATACCCAGGGGGAAAGCGCGTGGAAACACCGGAAGTAATGCGGGAACTTGCGGCGCTGGGCAAGGATTCACTGAAAAAACGCTATATAGGAAACGGCGCACAGGAACCGCTTTTTGGGGTGGCAACCGGCGCAATGAAACCGCTTGCAAAGAAAACCGGCAAAAATCAGCTATTGGCCGAAGAATTATATGCAACGGGGAACTATGACGCAATGTATTTTGCGGGCATCATAGCCGAACCAGATAATATGGGCGAAAGTGATTTTAACCGGTGGATGGAAGGCGCGTATTTTTTTATGCTGTCTGACTTTGTTGTTGCGGTAACATTGGCCGAGGCCAAAATCGCCAAAATGGTTGCCGCAAAATGGCTGGACAGTTCCCGGAATTTAACCGTGTCCGGCGGCTGGTGCTGCTGGAGCTGGCTTGCCGGGTGGAGACCAGACGGGGAATTCGAAACGGAATTCATGCGTAAATTATTGCAGCGGGCGCGGGAAGATATAGTATCACATGACGGGCGCGCCAGAATTGCCATTCGGGATTTCATTATTGCCGCCGGGGTATCATATAAACCCCTGCATAATGAGGCGCTTATGATTGCGGAAGCGGTTGACAGCCGCGCGCTTGATTATGATGATGCCAAATGCTTTTCGGGCGTTGCCAAAGAAATTACTGTTGCGGCGGAAAAGGGACGCATTGGGTTTAAGCGGAAAAATGTAAGGTGCTGATGCCGGGGAAGCGGCAGGCTAGATACCGGCCGCTTCTCCCGCGCCAATCCCGGCCCGGCTTTACCGGCCGCGGAATTCCCGAAGAACATCAAACATGGCGACGATATTTTCCGGCGGCACTTTGGCCAGCACATTGTGAATGGCGGCAAAGACAAATCCTCCGCCGGGGGAAAATACCTCCAGCCGCTTCCTGACTTCTTTTCGTACGTCTTCCGGGCTTCCCCGGGGCAGGGTTTTCTGGGTGTCCACACCGCCGCCCCAAAAAACTATTTTATCGCCGTAGCGCTGTTTGAGGCGGCGGCTGTCCATCCCGGCGGCGGAACACTGTACGGGGTTAAGTATGTCTACCCCCATGTCGATAAAATCGGCAATCAGGGGTTCCACCGCCCCGCAGCTATGGTAAAATGTTTTCCACGGTGTGTTTGCATGGACCCAGCGATTCACCTTTTCGTAGCAGGGTTTATAGAGGGAAAGAAAAATTTCCCTTGACTGCATCAGGCCGCACTGGGTTCCAAAATCAGTGCCGGACAGCCAAATCACCTGTATGCGGTCTCCCACCGCCTGACGGTAAAGCTCCAGATTTTTAAGGGCGGTCTCCGTCTGGAACTCGAATATTGTCCTGATATAATCGGGATACGTGATATGGGCCATCAGCCAGCCGGGAATGTCCCGAATCCCCCGCGGGCGGGCGATCCAGGGGCCGGGAATTTCGGCCACGTCCCCCAGGCCCATGCCGCCCAAAACGCCTACAATGGCATAATCCGTTTCTTCGTAGAGGCGTTTGGATTCGCGTTCCCAGTGGAGGCAATCCTCTTCGGTTTTGACGGTGTAGTTTTCCCTATAATCTTCCAGGGGGCGGAGGTCGTCCTCGTCCACCGGAGGGGCGCGGTAGATATTGTCGAAAAAGGTCCCCCCCGGCGGCATTTGCAGCGCATGGGGGGCCTGGCGGTTTCCACAGGGATATACCATGGTATAGCCTGAGTCTGTTACATCGTACTCGAAATCGGTATTCATGAGCACCGGCGTCCCGTCGCCCAGACGCCACGGTTTTTCTTTTGGTCCCGAAAGGCCAAACATATTGCTCCGGTTCCACAGGGGAACCACATCCGCGCCAATCAGCGTCAAAAGATCCTTTTCAACTTCACCCAAAAGCTGCATCGGTTCGCAAACCGTGATGGGATGTTCCTTGAGGCCGTAGGCCCGGCGAAGCGCATAGAGGGTGCTGGCATTAATGCCGGTCTGCCCGCAGCCCCCCAAATCCAGGGGGACCTGGTCCGGCTGCCGGTGGTTGATGGCTGCGATTATTCGTTCACGCGATGTCATGGCTGCTCCTTGTCAGAGAGGCAAGGGAACCGGATTGATTCCCTTGCCAGTTCGCAAAATACCACGTATTTTGCCGGTTTATGATAGGTTCGGAAACGGAAGATTCCGAAAACTCTTGTACCGGGGAAACCCGAAAAACGGCTGTTTCCCCGTAATTTCCCGCCCCGGGCACGCGCGTTCCCGGGCAGCGCCGACCGCGCCCTGCAGGGCCGAATGCGCGGTTGAATACATCAGCGTCTGCCGCGCGAACATGTTCAAAACCGCAGTTTGTAAACGCGCCGTTATGCAAATTCAAGCATACGCCTGCGATAATGGAGGTAATTTTCAAAACTCACTTCTTCGGGAACACCGTGATCGCAGGTGGGTATATAGCCGCCCCGCTTTTTCATCACCGGCATAATCCGGTCAACCTCCCGGTCTATGGCGTCCTTTCCCGCCGCCAGTATCCGTTTGTCAAAGCCGCCGCGGATAAGAAGACCGGGATATTCCCCGGCGGTCCGGATCACATCGCAACCCGACGCGGCTTCAAAGGGACTTAAATAATCCATTCCCAGTTCCCGGTACAGGGAAATGGCGGCGTCGGAAAAACCATCGGTATCCACCTGAAAGTGGAGCGTTCTGGTTTTATCCCGCTGCCGTCCTTTAACATTGGAAAGAAGCTGCTGATAATAGGGGAAAAGGAATTCCCGTATCATATCCGAAGAAATCAGCAGTCCGTGATTATAGCAGATATCTTCACCGATAAATACTTCATCAAAAACAATTTCCTCCTGCATACGGGCATACACGGTATCCGCCAGACGGAACCACGCTTCCATGCAGCGGTGAATAAGGCGCGGATCATCGTAAAACAAATAGAGCAGTTCCACCGGCCCGATGAGACTGCGCAGGTACATATAACCGCCCACCAGATTTGCGCAGATGATCTGCCCTTCCGCCGCCGCCGTTTTGGCTTCCGCCAGGGTCTTTTGAATGGCCGGAAGCCTATCAGGATTTGTGGGATCCATGCGCCACAGGCATTTTTCTTCCCAGCTTTTTTGATCTTTTACGGGATGATCCACATATTCGGGCATAAACCCGTTTCGGCGGCCCCGGAAATATTTTACTCCCCGGCCGGCAAAATCCTGAACCAGTTCATAATTACCCTGGTCTTCCAGCACCTTTTCTTCAAACAGGGGAGTGAAACCCGCCTCACACCAGCCCAGGTTTCCCAAAAAATATTTTCCCGGCGGGTCATAGCCAAAAAGCCCGCCCAGGTTAGACTCGGCAGCATCCGCGCCGATATGCCCTTCGGCTTTCCAGCGATCCAGCACATAAAAACCAAACTCCTGCTGGTAGACGGGCGCATCCGGCTTATGGGCGTAAAAGTCCCGCATTTTTTGTGCGCCCAAAGACATCGCCTCGCGGGGAGGAAGGGTAATTTCCGGTTTCATCGTTTCCATGACGCAATCTCCACAAAATTCCCGGCGGCAGAACCCTTAGGCCCGCCATGCTTCAAGGCGTTTCAGAACAGCCTCTTCTTCTTCCTGGCTTTCCGTGGGGATGCACAGGTATATGCCCCGGGGCGCCGTCTGCTCCATAAAAGGTTCCAGTTCCTTTACGGTGAGATCAACCACGACTCCCTTGCCCGCGGCCTGTATTTTTTTGATCAACGGCATCCACTGTAATATGGGTTCATCGTCCCCTACGCCCTGCACCCACTGGACGGCATTGAGTTTGGGCAGGGTGAGTATGGCATCGAGATGCCGGGCCACAGCCTTTCCGTCCAGGTGAAAAATATTATGATCCATGTGGGCACATTCCCGTTCCAGGCAGGGCATGACAAATTTTTCAAATTGTTTGCCGGAGATCATGGCGCCAAAATCACAGCTTGGAATGTGGAGTTTTCCCGGAGAAGGAATGTTCATCCAGGTAACCGAAAGCTGTCCCCGGTCCTTCAACACGGCATCAAAATAATCAAATATACGAAAAAAATCATCCAGATACGCGCCGCAAAAGGCACTCAATAATTCAGGATCATCGTAAAAATCCGTAAGCAGTTCCTGCGTTCCCCGAAGCGCCGCGCACCAATCCATACCGGTATGCATATCGGTATATCCCACCAGAAAACGCCCGGCCGCTTTTTCCAGGGCAAGATTGGTAAGTTCGGCAAGTTTTTTGATGTGTTCTTCATTCCAGTCAAATGCGGGAATGTCCTCCGGCCGGGGGAGCCTGTGCAGGATGGGTTCAGCCCAGGCGGTAACTTCGCCGTAGGCGCAGGGACAGCCAAAGCCGGCCGCGAATACATGGGGGCCCAGGTTGGGCCAGTATACGGGGAACGTTTCGGCCAGAAAACGTTTTGATTCCGATTCCCTGATAAATGTTTCTATCTGGTATTCCGCGTCAAACCAGCGATCTTTGAGCGTCGCCCAGCCGCGCCCGGAGCCGCCGCCGGTACTTTCGTATTCGGCATTATGCCGGGAAAACCGGACCGGCGGGCGATCCAAAAGTTCCCCTTCATACCAGGCATAAACCCGTTCAAGACATTTTTCCACATCGGGTTTATATGCAAGTTCCATATCCAATCCTCGATTACGGACGCTTTTTATAAAGCAGTAAACACCGGTCCGGTTTCGGACCGGTGTTTTGATCCTCACTGCCGAAGGCACGCCTCCACCGCATGCGGTCTCCTGGCAAGTACACGGTGTTTAATAACCACAGTATCTGTCCATAAAAGCCGGCTGCTTTACCGGCAGACGCCACAGCGGCATTAAACACCTTCAGCGTTAAAAGTATTCGGGCATGACGGACCTAAGATCATCGCCGGGAACTATCATCCGGGCGCCGACCGCATGCCGTTCGGGGATCGGCGTACCGTTTTGGATATGGTCGATCAGGGCTTTGGCGGAAATGGCGCCCACGTCCCGGGCGGAGAAGTACGCCGCCGCCTTGAACGGAGAACCTGGTTTGGCAAATTCATCCGGCGCGAGGTATCCGCCCAAACCGGTTGCCACAGACCCGGCGGCAAGACCCGCCGCTTCCAGCGCCCGGGAAGCGCCCACCGCGCCTTCATCGTTAATGCCGAAGATCAGCCATTTCTTGATCTGGGGATTGCCGGTAATCACCGCCGCAGCAGCGGTATTGCTCTTTTCAACCGTACCATCGCTGTCGGCCCGGAACATCCGGGCAGCGGGAAACTGGGGAAGCGCGGCCTGGATCATCTCAAGCTGGCCCTGGGTTCGGGGAACAATGCTGGACACCGCTTCCGCCGTCAGGAACATAATTCCAAAAGAAGGATCCGCCGCCAGATTATTGCCCGTGATATAATTGGCGCCCCACTCGCCGGCCTGCTTGCCGATATTGTACGCGTCGATCCCAACCCAGGGGGCAAGGAGCCGGCCGTTTTCGTCCTGCAGCGCATCGTCCACCGCAATAACGGGGATATTCGCTTCCGTAAGTTTCTGGACCGTTACCCGGCTCAGATTTTGATCCGGAATACAGACCAGTACGCCGTCCACCTTCTGGGCTATGCAGGTGTCAACAAGCTGCATATACAGGCTGGTTTCCATTTTGGCATCCATGCTCATAAAGGTTCCGCCGGCCGCTTCAACAACGCTCTTTGAAGAATTGGCCTCATGGATAAACCAGGGGTTATCGCCGAGTTTGTAAATACCCGCAATAACCAGCGCATCGTCTTTTTTCCCTTTGCCGCAGGCCGCAAGGGCAGCCAGGGCAAAGACCAGGAGAATCCCAATCAGTTTTTTCATCTTTTCCTCCAAAATTAACTGTTATTTTCTTCAGGATTAACAATCCCAAAATAACTTTTCTACGGGGCGCTTTTAAGGCTTTCTTCCAAAACCTTTTTCGCCGTACTTTTTTTGCGGTAGAAGTCAAAGGCCAGCGCCACCACAAGCAGCATGCCCTGGGCCACATTCTGCCAGAATATTTGAACGTTAAGCATGATAAGTCCGGTATTGAAACCCTGCAGTATGAGCATTCCCAACAGCGTGCCCAGCATGGTACCTACGCCGCCGGTAAAAGCGGTTCCTCCAAGAACCGCCGCGGTAACCGCATCAAATTCAACTCCTGTTGCGGCGGAGGGCTGCCCGGAATTCATCCGGGCCGACAGTAATATACCGGCGAGGGCGGCCAGGCAGCCGGAAATAATGTACAGCCGGTAAATGATCGAAACGGGATTAAGCCCGGCGAGCCGGGCGGCATAGGCATTACCGCCGATAACGTACACGCTTCGTCCAAAGTAGGTGCGCTTGAGGATAAACCCGAAGACAATAAAGGCCGCGATCAGCAAAACCACCGGCAGGGGAATAACCCCAAAAAACCGGTAGGTGCCAAAACTGATAAACAAACTGTTGCTCACCGCAAACGGTTTACCGGCGCAGATAATGTACGCAAAGCCCCGCATGATCGACATGCTCGCCAGTGTCGCGATAAAGGGCTGTATCTTCAGATAGTTGATCGCCGTGGCGTTGGCGGCTCCCACAACCCCGCCGGAAAGAATGGCAAACAGAACCGCCGGAACGGGATGCAGCCCCATCCGCACCCCGCCGGAGGCCAGCACTCCCGCAAAGGCGGCAATGGCGCCCACGGAAAGGTCTATCTGTCCGGCAATAATAAGATACGTTTCTCCAATGGCAATAAAACCCATCAGGGAACAGGCCACCAGAATATTGAGTATATTCTGGACAGAAAAATAATTGTTATTCAGAACGGAAAACACCGTTACAAGCCCGGCCAGGGCAATGACCAGCGAAATCTTTTCCGTAAAATCGCTCTTTTTTATTTTATCAAGCAGGGAAACATTCATTATGACGCTCCGTTGGGCCTTTTCACCCCGTGGCGGGGCATGGCAAATTTAAGTATTGTTTCTTCCGAGAAATCCTTCCGCTCCAGTTCATGGGAAACGGTTCCTTCGCGGATAACCACAATCCGGTCAGAGAGGACAAGAAGCTCCGGAAGTTCCGATGATATAACCAGGACGGCCATGCCGGCGCGGGCACATTCAAAAATGATCCGGTGAAATTCCGCCTTGGCGCCAACGTCGATTCCTTTGGTCGGCTCGTCAAGGATAAGCACCCGGGGATTACACTCAAGACAGCGGGCCAAAACGGTTTTTTGCTGATTGCCCCCGGAAAGCTGCAGCAACAGTTTTTCCGCGTCCGGGGTTTTTATGCCGAATTTTTCGATGTTGTTCCGGGCCATAATATCTTCCCGGTCCACATCAATGATCCCCAGACGGCAGAGCCGTTTAAGGGCCGCAATGCTGATATTCCCCTTGACCGAAATATTGGGCAGTATCCCCTGATCTTTCCGGTCTTCGGGCACCATGGCAATACCGTTTTTTATGGCCACCCCGGGCGAATCGATCTTGACCGGCTTTCCAAAAAGGATAAACTGCCCGGAACGTATCCGGTCAATGCCAAAGACGGCCCGCATCAGTTCCGTTCTGCCTGCCCCTACCAGGCCCGCAAAGCCCAGAATTTCCCCGCTTTTAACGGCAAACGAAATATCCCGCACCTTGTCCGTAACTACATTGCCGCAGGAAAAAGCCACATCGCCGATTTTCCGGTCCGCGTAGGATTCACTGATGCTGCTTTCAACCTTGCGCCCCACCATTAACTGAATAAGTTCGCCGGTAGTAACCTTGTCCTGATCCAGCGTTCCCGCGAGCCTCCCGTCCTTGAAGACAATTATCTTTTGGGCAATACGGCTCACCTCGTTCATCCGGTGGGAAACGTAGAAAACGATCCGGTCTTCACGCTGGAGTTTCTTGATAATGGAAAAGAGAATCTCTATTTCCTTGTCCGAAAGACTTGCCGTCGGTTCGTCAAAGGCGATAATCCCCGCGTTCCTCCGCACCGCCTTCATAATTTCTACCATCTGCTGATGGGCCACGCTCAGCGCGCCAACCCTTGCCTCCGGCTTGATGTCCAGGCCGAAGCGGCCGGCAATTTCCACCGTGCGGCTGTTCATTAGATCAAAATCAATGATCCCGGCCCTGCTCCGGGGCCAGTCCCACAGGAAGACATTGTCCGCCACCGTCATGTGCTGCAAAACCTGCCGTTCCTGATAGATAGTACTGATCCCGCATTCAATGGCGTCCTTGGGCCGCTGAAAACGCCGCGCCGCGCCATCCACCAGCAATTCGCCCGTATCGGGAATATAGTCCCCGTTGAGTATCTTGAGCAGGGTCGATTTTCCCGCGCCGTTTTCTCCCATGAGCGCGTAAACATATCCTTTTTGGGCATGAAAAGAAATATTTTCCAGCGCCCGGATGCCGGGGAAAAATTTACCGATATTTCTGAATTCTACTGTCTCGGCCACATTACCGCCCTCGTTTCCATTACAATCAGCGTAACCGGTTTTAGAAGGGGCGCAAGAAAAAGTTTGCAAAAAGAGCAATTTTTACAATAAAAAAGCAAGAACAAAGAACCGGGTCTTAAACTCTGCTTTGTTTGCCCCGGAAAATCGCCGGCCACTGGCCGGACAAATTTTTAAAGGCATTGCAAAAACTGCCCTCGCTGGAAAATCCGCAGATGTGGGCCACTTCCTTGATGGGCAGGCCCGTCCCCCGCAATAAATGGGCGGCGGTTCCTATCCGGGCTATAAGCACATAATGATGGGGGGTATATCCTATTTTCTTTTTAAACTGCCGGGAAAAGTGATAGGGCGACATGGACATCCGGTCCGCCAGATCTTCCAGCCGCAGGGGGAGCCTGACATTTTCGGAAATATAGGCCAAAAGATCATCCCATGGATCGTTTTCCTCTTCACCCGGAACCGGGGAATTCCCCAGCAAAAATTCGGTCATTACGATCACCAGATATTTGTTGTTAAGGATGTCGTTGATTCCCTTCTTTTTGTCAAATTGTTCGTAAATACTGTAAAGACTGTTATAGATGATCTTCGCCCGGCCGGGGGGCAGGGATGTAAGCACGGCACAATTGGTCCGCCGGGCATTTTCCTCAAAGTAACCGCGCACCAGGGTACCGTCAAAATGGACCCAGATCGTTTCCAGGCCGGAGCCCGGCTGGGTCCCGTAGACATGGGGAATGTGGCAGTCCAGCAGAAAAACATCGTTTTTACGGAGGATAACCTTGCGGCCGTTTTGGTAGACATAGGCTTCACCGTTTTTGACAAAGAAAACCAAATAACTGCCAAACCGGTTCCGGTGCGTGTCCCCAACACCATAGTTGTTCCGGGCCACCAGGTAGTTGTCATCGCAGAAATAGTAACCGCTTGCGCCCAGGGTTAACAGCATTTTTCTGCCCTGTTCCTTGGGAATATGAAAATAAACGTTTGATTTGGGCAGGACACCCCGCTCGTCGAGCTTCATGCGATACCGTCATTTTTCAAGCGGAATTTGTCCGGAAGCCTGGCGAAGTTTCCGGACAAGCCTAATCAGTGTCTGTCCATAAAGTCGGTTACTTTATGGACAAACTCTAATTATATGCGCGCCGTCATTCGCCCGCAAGCGGCTCCCGGCCAGTACGCGGCGATCCGGAGGGCCGCCGCTTCCGGGCCGCGCGGTATGATAACCGGCCGGATTATCATACCGGTCCAATCAGCCGCCCTGGCTTTCCCGGCGCATCTGGAGGTCCGCTTCGCGTTTTTCGATGTTTTCCCGGATTGCCGAAATTTCCCCTATCAGGGCGGCAATGTCCTGATCGTCTGCGGCAACGGAGGCCGCCCCGGCTTCTACAAAGCGGCTGTACACTTCCGCGCCCAAGCGGCCCATAAGGCTTTGCGCCCGGCCTTCCAGCTTTTTTATCTCCAGCTTGAGGACGCCCTGTTCGCCCAGGTTCTGCGCCTTTACGCCCGCCTGTTTGAGGAAATCCTTCGACGCCTGGTAGCCCTTTTCTCCCCATATCTGGGCCTGTTCTCCCGCTTTGGAGGCGATGTCTTTGGTAGCCGCCACGCCCTGCCCCAGCAGTTCTTTCATCCGTTCGCCAAATGTCATTGTGCGTTCCTTGTTACGCGCCATGCGCGATGGTTTTATGCCGCCATGCAAAACGGACGGCGGCCGCGTTATTTTCTGAGTATCCCCAAAATGGTTATATCGTCATACTGGGGGTCTTCGTTTACTCCAGTATAATATACATAATGGGAATTTTCAGCATGCTCCACCTGGCGGGAACAGTATTTTCCGTATTGGCGGAAGTGTTTTTTGAGAAATCCGTCAACCTTGCGGTCAGTCAGCACCCGCTGGCTCCCGTCGCCCGCGCGGGGACGGTATATGCGGAATATTTTTTCCGCCGATACCAGGGCCAAAACCGCCTCCTCAACAGCGCCCGCACACGAAGAAAAATCAAACGTCAATTCATCGTCTTTTTCGGGATTGTGGTATTTGTGCAGGCTCCACGTTTCGCGGTTCATGACGGCGTTGACAATCCCCTCCACGCGGGTACGGCCCAGTTCCTCCACGGATTCGCCGGGCCGGTGATTGCCGTGATTGCCCCGCGCGCCGGTGATCGGTTCCGCGCAGGCGATTTCGCGGTATTTTTCATCGCGGAATTTACGCTTCGCTTCCTCAATGCCGTCGGTATACAGAAACAGCATATCCCCGTGATCCAGGTGCATGGTTTCAACGGTATAGCCGCCGCGGCTGTCCACCAGAAAATTGGGCAGCACGCCCGCGGCGGGAGTTTCGCGCAGGGTGAGTTCCCGCATGCTTCCCGCCGATGCGTCGAACCAGTGCACTACATTGTCTCCGGCATTGCAAAAACGCAGTAATCCTGTCTGCGAGTCAAACAGGCAGAGCGAAAATGCGGCAAAGCGCCCGGCAAATCCCAGCGCTTCGATAAATTCATTGATCTGGTAAACCGCTTTTTCAATGCGCGTCCCTTCCGTTCCGGCATCCCAGTTGTTGAAAAAATTGAGAAACATGGTTGCCACCTGAACCATGATGAGGGCGGCGGGAACGCCCTTGCCCGCGACATCGCATTTGATGACCGCAAAATAACGCCCGTCCAGATCAAGATAATCAAAATAATCGCCGGATACGCCCTTGGCCCCTTCGTAATAGCCAAAAAAGCGGGCGAGCGGCGTCTCCTTGCAGCCGGTGGTAAGTTTGCTGCCCGTGCGGTCGGTATCAAGCGGAATAAATTTTTTCTGGAGTTCCTTCCCGATGGTCAGGTCCTGCGATGCCTGCGCCGCGCGGACCAGTGCCCGCGTCATATCATTGATGGTATTTCCCAAAAGGGCGATCTCGTCCCGTGTTTTGATGGTAATGCCCGCGCCTTCAAGGGACGCCATATTTTCCGTGTCCCGGATCAATTCAACGTGGCTCACCAGTTTTCTGATGGGAAGGATGATCAGGGACGAAAGGAGAAGCGCTCCGGTTATGCCGATGGCGATGGCGGCTCCGGCCACGGTGAATATCAGTTCAAGGAGGCTTGTCTGGTACCAGCGCAGTTCCGCGCTAATGGGCTCCGCGCTGACTTCAAGCCGCACGATTCCGCCCAGCCGGTCCCCGTCGTCGCCGCGAACCACAATGGGCCGGTAAAAAATGCAGACGCCGGTCCCTTCAATGCTGCCCGAAAACAGGGCCGCGGTAAAACTTGCCAGGTCCCACACAAAGTTTCCCCCAGAATCGGGAATCCCTGACACCCAGGACGGCTCCGTTCCCGTCTCCTGCATCCAGCCGGGCATAATGGCCAGGCGTCCGCCGCCGGCCCGCCACTCAAGCTCCCGGACCATGGCCTCTACACGCGGGGAAAGCGCGTCGTTAAGGAGGGAAACGCCGGGTTCAAAGCGGGCCGTGTTAATTTTGCCGAGGATGTCCGGATCGTTGGTGGCCCAGATAACTTCGCCGGAAGAACGGCTGCCCGGACGGATCGTGGTAATGGTAAGGTAACGCGCTTCAGGTACAATGATGCCGCGTTCGGAAAGACGCTCCAACTGCCAGGGATACCCCCCCTGAGAAAGCCAGTCCCCGGCGGACGCGGCAAGTCCTTCAACCAGCACCAGGGAACGGGTCTTGAGGCTTTCATATAGAATTTCCCGGCGGTTCCGTGAAATCCAGGCGAAAAGGGGCAGGGAGATCATAAGAACCACGAGCAGCATCAACGCGATGGTAAAAAACGCGAGTTTGAGGGAAAGCCCCGAACCGCGATGCCCCGCAGACCGGGCGCGCCGCTGTTTTTCGCCGGGCATAATGTCCCCGGAAAGCAGCGCTTCCGCCGCGGCGCGGGAATGGGCGCGGTCCCCGATGCGTGCGGCGATCATTTTGATCAGCGCGGCAAGAAGCGCAAAAACAAGCAGAACAAGGCTCGCGGCAACAAGAACGGTGCCGTTAAAAACCGTGCGCGTTCCCTCCATTACTGCCTGCACTACTTTTTCCGGCGGAAAACGCGGTAATTGATATGCGGGAAAATATTGTGCCGCCGCTCCAGGGTAGTAAGCCACTCGGTACTGATATGATTGCTGCCCAGGGCTTCATAAATCGTGGTAAAGTTGCGCAGAAACTGTTCCGCGCTGCCCTGGGCGTAATCGGGAAATTCGTGGCGGTACAGCATCCGCGGCCAGTCCGATGCCTGGGCGAGGAGCAGTTCCCGCGCCGCCTGATTCAGCGCCCGCTCCTTGATCCCTGTATCGTTGGGAAACCGCTCCGCAAGCTCTATCATCCGTTCCAGCGCGCGCATGGTGTGGCGGTGCATCCAGTCATTGGAAGAATCAAGCCAGGTTTCCGCGTAGCCGTTCGCCCCCCACGACGAAAATTCGGGAATGACCGTTTCCATTTCGGGAATGTTCTGTTTGAAAAGATACTCCGCGGGATTGATAAACTGAATTTCCTCGCGGTCCGCGCCCCCGCGGAAAACCGCTTCAAGAAACGTAAAGCCTTCGTGCCAGAACCGCCCCAAATGATCGGCATTGTACGCGCATACGCTGATGGGCGTTTCCGCCATATACGCGCCCGCTTCGTCAAGCCGGGAAACGCGGTTATCCAGGAAAAACCGGGCGTGCTTGCGGGCTTCGGAACGGGCCTTTTCGGAGTCGTATGTGTCCCGGCCCTTCCCGCCGGTTCCCTGCGCCCAGTATTTGAGCCCGGTGGGGAACCGCTCCCCGCGCGCGCCCCGGAACGCGGTTACGAGGTTCCGCTCCAGTTCGTAACCCGCATCGCGGTAATAATCAAGATACACCGGCGATGCACAGTAACCGTGTTCGGGATCGAACAGGTCCCGGTGGGCGTAATAGTCCCGGATCAGGATAAAAATCTGGGAAGGGGTTTTAACCGGATAAAACGCGCCGCGCCGCGCTTCGCCCGAACCCATAAGCGCCCCATGGGTATCCACCAGGGTATAGCTGATATTGTAGGCGCGGAGGAACGCGTCAAGGCCGGGGCACCAGCCCAGTTCAGGAAGCCAGAACCCCTGCGGGTTCCGCCCAAAGATACTCCGGCTGGAACTGAGCGCAACTTCGATTTGGGCCTGCACCGCTTCGGGCCGGGAAACATGAACCGGCAAAAACGCGTGGGTTGCCGCGGTGGTCAGTATTTCAACGCGGCCCCGTTTCTGGTACAGGTCCAGGACGTTGAGAATGTCCATCTCGTACCGTTCGGTAAAAAGGATACGCCGGTCCAGCACCCGGTCGTACCAGGCGCGGGCCAGCGGATGGGTCTCTCCATCCCCGACAGTACGCTCCAGTTCGCGCGCGCCAAAATCAATTTGCAGGTCAACATAATCAAGATAATGCGTCAAAAGCGTCTCATTGCGGAGGAGGTGGCAGAGAACCGGCGAAAGGGAAAGCCCTATCTTGAAGGGAACATGATCCGCGTCCAGGCGGTCAAACATTTCGAGGAGCGGGATATACGTCTCCGACAGGGCTTCGAACAGCCAGGGTTCCTCCCATCCCACGTGCGCCTCAGGCGACGGGATAAAGGGTAAATGACAGTTCAAAATGAGCGATACAGCTTTGGGTTTCACGGGCGGACCTGGCCGGGGAAAGGCTCGCGGCATTCTTCCGCGGCGGGAGGGCGGGAAAGCCAGCCGGCGTTACGGAGCACGGGAATTTCGTCCAGCCCTGAAAGAACGCGCAGCCGGCTCTGACCGGACAGATCGCCCTGGGGCGGCAAAAGCGCGGGCAGCACAAACGGTTCCGCCTGGGCAAGAATTTCCCCGCCGTCTCCCATCGCGGAGCACAGTTCCACCCGGAACCGCGAAAAGCCGCCCCGGTTTTCCACGGGGGGAAACCCCAAATACCACGAATTATCCTCAATACCCACGCCGATCATAAAAATATCGCCGCCGGTACACCGGCCGGCCTTGTCAACGGGAGACACACGCAGGAAATACCCGCCAAACCCGGGGGAATTTTCCAGCGCCTCCCGCTCGGCGGTTTTGATCTCCCAACAGGCAAATACCCACAGCGGATCGCGGATCAGCACATCCAGATACGTGATATGGTACCGCTGGGGCAGCGGGACGGGCTCAAACATCAAAGACCGCGCCGTAACCGCTGACGGCGCGGCCGGCGCCGTTCCGGCGCTGTCAATTTCCCGCATCAGATCGAGCAATTCCTCAATAATGAACACCCGCTCAATCCCCTCCGGAATGTCGATTCCCCGGGAAAGGGCAATTTCGGTAATTTCAGCGGTGGAGAGACTTTCCAGCCAGGGCCGGGTAAAGCGCGGTTTTCCCATATATCCGCATTGTGGAAAAAAAGCCCTCCCCTGTCAAGGCAACGCCCCGGGGCGAGCGCAGGGCCAGCGCACTATGTAGAATTCTGCTCAGAAGCGAAATTAGAATGGAATAACAGGCGCTCCAGATACTCCTCCGGCCAGGCCATTTGCTGGACACGGCCCCTGACGCTGGTTTTCGATTCTTTGTCGGACCGCGCTATGGTCAGCGCGATTTTCCGTATCAGCCCAAGGGTTCGCGGGCTCCAGTCCTTCCTCACCCGGCAGGCGTCCTCCCGATAGAGCACGTCAAGCATATAATG